>DJKK01000267.1 GCA_002434595.1 Alphaproteobacteria bacterium UBA6544
CTCTAAAGACGGCATGCAGTATCGATGGCTGCGGGAGCTGTTAGAAATCCTCGAACACGCCGCAGAACCCGAGGAGTTCCTTGAGCACACGAAGCTTGAGATGTTCTCGGATCAGGTTTTCTGCTTTTCGCCCAAGGGGGATCTCTTTGCGCTGCCGTTCAACTCGACGCCGGTCGACTTCGCTTATGCGGTGCATACGGATATCGGAAACACCTGCGTTGCGGCCAAGATCAATGGCCGCATCATGCCGTTGCGCACGCGCCTCAAGAACGGCGATCAAGTGGAGATCACAACATCTAAAGCGCAGACCCCCTCGCCTGCATGGGAGGCTTTCGTGGCGAGCGGCAAGGCGCGTGCTTGTATCCGCCGTTTCATTCGCGGGCAGAGGGTCGAGCAATACGAAAGCCTCGGACGGGAAATCGTCGAGAATGCGTTCGGTCGAGACGGCTACGAGCTGACGCGAAAGGCAATCAAGGGCGTCCTTAAGAAATTCGATGCCGAAGACGAGAAGGAACTCTTCGCCGAGGTTGGCGAAGGCCAGATAACCGGACGCGAGGTTCTGGAAGCCGTTTACCCGGGTGCGAAACGACAGACGCCACAGAAGAATGTGGTGTCACTTGAGGAAGCGAGACCCAAATCCCGCAAGAAGTCACATGCAATTCCGATCAAGGGATTGATACCGGGGATGGCGATGCATTTTGCTGGCTGTTGCCATCCGCTGCCGGGCGACCGGATTGTCGGCATCGTGACGACTGGCAAGGGTGTGACGATTCATACAATCGACTGCGAGGCTCTCGAAGCCTTTCACGATGCGCCCGAACGCTGGCTCGACGTATCTTGGGAACGCGAAGGCACGGATGAGTTTCAACACACCGCACGTATTCACACGGTCCTGTCCAATACGCCGGGGAGCTTGGGTACGCTGTCGACGGTTATTGGTCGGGACGGGGGCAATATATCCAACCTCAAAGTGACGAATCGTTCCGCAGATTTCTTCGAATTGCTGGTCGACATCGAGGTAACGGATGTGAAACAGTTAACCGACATAATTGCCGCACTGCGGGCGAGTTCTGTAATCCATACCGTGGAGCGGCAGCGCGGTTAATAAAGCCAATTAGCGAATAGGGATATCATGCCACAGGAAGGTTATTTACGGCTGGGCGTGAACGTCGATCACGTGGCTACTTTGCGGAATGCACGCGGCATTGCGCACCCGGACCCGGTTCGTGCGGCGGCACTTGCAGCGGAGGCCGGGGCGGACGGCATCACGGCGCATCTACGCGAGGACCGACGTCATATCGTCGACGACGATATCGTAAGCCTGATGGCGGAGATAGATTTGCCGTTGAATTTCGAGATTGCCGCAACCGATGAAATGCGCGAGATCGCATTGCGTCACCGGCCTCATGCGGCCTGCATTGTACCGGAGAAACGAAAGGAACTGACGACGGAAGGTGGCCTCGACGCGGTGCGTGGACACAATTATCTTGGCCCAGTCGTTCGGGATCTTTCCGCGGCTGGTATTCGGGTTTCCCTTTTTATCGATCCGGAGAAGGAACAGCTCGATGCGGCTTTATCGCTCGGCGCACCAGTTGTTGAATTGCACACTGGCACTTATTGCGAAGTTGAAGACCCTACGGCCCGGGCTGCCGAGTTGGAGCGCATTGAAATAGCGGCGGCGCACGGGTCGGCGATCGGTCTCGAATGCCATGCAGGTCACGGCCTTTCCTTCGATACAGTAAAGCCGATTGCCGCGATACCGACGATTGCAGAATTGAATATTGGGCACTTTTTGATTGGTGAGGCGATTTTTGGCGGCCTCGCAGATGCTGTAAAACGGATGCGTAGATTGATGGATGAGGCGCGGGCCACACGCTCGGCGTCAGGATCGAGCGAATGATTATTGGGATCGGCAGCGACCTTATCGATATTAGGCGTGTCGAGAAGACGCTCGAGCGGTTTCCGGAGCGGTTCAAGAACCGTATTTTCACTGAAACCGAGCGTCACAAGTCAGATCGGCGCGTCAATCGTGCGGCAAGTTACGCGAAGCGGTTCGCGGCTAAGGAGGCCTGTTCGAAAGCTCTGGGAACCGGGTTTCGGCGGGGCGTTTTCTGGCGCGATTTGGGCGTTGTGAACCTGAAGTCGGGAAAACCGACAATGGCCCTGACGGGTAGCGCCAGGGCGCGGCTGGAATCGCTCATCCCAGAGGGAATGGCCCCACAGATTGACCTAACTATCACGGACGATTTTCCGCTGGCCCAGGCGGTAGTCATTATTTCCGCCGTGCCCAAGTAGTTTTCGCGGTGACGGAATAGGCTGATGACCCTGAGAGTGTTAGGTGCCCGCTTTGGATGTACCGTTACAAAATCGCTAAAACTGGTATTGTAGCAACTCGGATTCGGGCGATGCTACCATATGAGCGAGTTACACCGTCAAGGAACTTCCGAACGGGGATGGGGGCTTGGCCTGGCCATAAATGATGGGTTAGCGCGCATGCACGGGAGACACCTCGTGTTCGAGAGCGAGGTTTGGCGTGGTAACACGTTCTCTTTGCTACTGCCGGATGCGTATTGACCGCCGTTGGCTTGACTAACCGAGGTACGGCCACCACATTGTCGCAACTCTTGGACGGAGAGACGGTTGCCGGGCAACCGAATGATTGTGCGAATGGAACCTGATAACGCCGAGACGCGGAAGAAAAGCGAACCCCAGGGATCCCGCGGACGATTGGCGAACTTTATCGAGCTGGCGCGCACGATCGTCTATGCGGTGCTCATAGCGGTGGGGATTCGCACGCTCGCATACGAACCGTTCAGCATTCCTTCGGGGTCAATGATTCCGACGCTGTTAATTGGTGATTACCTATTCGTCTCGAAGTTTTCCTACGGTTATAGCCGTAATTCTCTGCCTTTTAGCCTGCCGGTCTTCGACGGTCGGATATTGGGTAGCGCCCCGGAGCGCGGCGACGTTGCGGTCTTTAAGTATCCGGTACGAGACAGCAATTTCGGAAAAGACTACATCAAACGTATCGTTGGTTTGCCGGGAGACCGGGTGAGGGTGACCTCCGGCGTCCTGCATATCAATGGTACGCCGGTCCGTCGGATGAAGATCGGTGAATTTACGTTCGGCGAGAGGCGGTACGGTGCGCTGAAGGTCGCGAAGTATATCGAAACGCTACCGAATGGACGGCGCCATGAGTTGATCGAAGCTGAGGGAGATTTCGGCCGCATGGACAATACGCGGGAATGGAAGGTACCGCAGGGCCATTACTTCGCGATGGGCGACAACCGGGATAATTCGCTGGATAGTAGATTTGGCTGGACCGTGCCGGAAGAGAACCTCGTCGGCCGCGCGGAGTTTCTATTTTTCTCAAAACCTCCGGACAGCTGGTTCTTCGAAGTATGGAACTGGCGTTTCAGCCGCTTTCTCGACGGTATTAAATAGGCCGATGTATTCGCCGCATCGTGCTCGCGTGCAGCGTCGTGTATATATTTCGAATGGATGAAAAGCTGATAGAGGCGCTCGGCCACGAATTTAATGACAAGAACCTTCTTGCTCAGGCGTTGACCCACCGCAGTGCGGCCTTGCACGGACGCGTCAGTTATGAGCGCCTTGAATTCTTGGGGGATCGCGTGCTTGGCTTCACTGTTGCAGACTTGTTGTTGGACGCCTATCCGCAAGAAAAGGAAGGGGCGCTGGCGAAACGACATGCCGACTTGGTAAGGCGCGAGACGCTTGCGGAAGTGGCGCGCGAGGCGGGGATCGCCGTCTTTATTGAGATGAGTCGCGGTGAATCTGAATCTGGCGGCAGAGAAAACGATGCGATCCTAGCGGATGTTTGCGAAGCGCTGATCGCCGCATTGTATCGGGACGGTGGTATCGGACCTGTGCGGGATTTTATCTCGCGCTTTTGGACTGATCGTCTACATGCGCCGCCGTGCCCGCCTGAGGACGCGAAAACACGTCTACAAGAATGGGCACAGGGTCGCGGACTGCCATTGCCGAACTACAAGACGATTGGTCGGGAGGGACCAGACCACGCGCCGCATTTCTTAGTGACTGTCGGGATCGAGGGCTGGGATGACACAGAGGGCGGTGGCTCTTCGAAACGGGCGGCGGAACGCGCCGCGGCAGAGGCCATGCTGGTCCGGGTGGGGTTGCGTGACTGATTCCAGCGAAACACGTTGCGGATTTGTTGCGGTCATGGGTGCCCCCAACGCCGGTAAATCGACGCTGATCAATCGACTGGTCGGCGCGAAAGTGTCTATCGTAACCCACAAGGTGCAAACGACACGCATCCGAATCATGGGCATTGCAATGCGCGGGAACGCTCAGCTCGTATTTATCGACACGCCCGGTATATTCGAGCCGCGTCGACGTCTCGACCGCGCGATGGTCGATGCAGCTTGGCGCGGAGCGGCGGACGGCGACCGGATAATGATGATGGTCGATGCAAAACGCGGTATTGACGATGATACGCGCCGTATTGTGAAGGGTTTGCGGCGCACCAAGCGCGCGGCAATCCTGGTTCTCAACAAGATTGACCTCGTCAGACGGGAAGCATTGCTCGCATTGGCCGCGGAATTGAACGAAACGGGCGTCATCGAAGAGATATTCATGGTCTCCGCACTCAAGGGCGACGGTGTGGATGATGTGATGGCCAAACTGGCCGACTCCCTTCCGAAGGGGCCATGGATGTTCCCCGAAGATCAGGTGTCAGATCTTCCGCTAAGGTTAATGGCGGCGGAAGTGACCCGTGAACAGGTGTTTCTGTTGACCCATCAGGAGGTTCCGTACTCGGTCACTGTGGAGACCGAGGCATGGGAAGAGTTTAAGGACGGAAGCGTCAAAATCGATCAAACTATCTACGTTCAACGTGATTCACAAAAGGCGATCGTGCTTGGTCGCAAGGGAGCACGAGTTAAAGAGATCGGCGCCGCCGCTCGCGCGGAACTGGGAGAGATGTTTGAAAGAAAGGTTCACCTCTTCATACATGTCAAAGTACGCGACAAATGGATGGATGACCGGTCCCGCTATTCAGCATGGGGCCTTGATTTCAATGCCTAAGTCCCACGGACGCTGACTGAGCATGGACTGGCGTGACGAAGGAATTGTTCTCAGCTTGCGAAAGCATGGTGAATCAGCGGTCATCGTACATCTGCTCACCCAACATCACGGCCGTCATGCCGGGCTTGTCCGCGGTGGCAACTCCACGAAGATGCGGGGCGTTCTCCAGCAAGGCAATGAGTTGTCCGTGAAATGGCACGCGCGGCTGGAGGATCACCTTGGGTCGTTCGCAATTGAATTGCAGGAAGGGCACGCCGCGCGTGTCTTGAGTGATCCAGGGCGCCTATCTTCCCTGCTTTCGGCCTGTGCACTCGCAGATTTATGCCTACCCGAGCGGGAGCCCCATCCAGACATCTTCGCCACGTTCCAGGCATTATTGTTGGCTTTACCAGATGTGGCGTGGGATGCGGCATACGTCGCATGGGAATTGTCGCTCTTGGCAGAGCTTGGCTTTGGCCTTGACCTGTCGACGTGCGCCGCCTCGGGCGCGACAACAAACCTTATTTACGTGTCGCCGAAAAGTGGTCGGGCGGTCTCCGCCGCTGCCGGTGAAGACTATAAGGACAAACTTTTGCCGCTTCCTCAGTTTCTCGTCGGGAAGGAGGAAGTTGGACCGCGTGATATAGCGGACGGCCTACGGCTCACTGGTTACTTCTTGGATCGGCACATCCTTGCGCCGCACGCCAAACTACTGCCGGACGCGCGGGCGAGGATTGCTGGTAATTGAATACGATTTTACCCGCTAATGTTTGTATTTGTGATGTGCGGACCAAAACTCGCCGTCAGCACCGAACCCGTATAGGAATACAAGCTAGACAGCATGTGCGCTCGTGTCCCCGGTGATCGCATCCAGTGAGTCGACCCATCGTAGTTGTACTGGAGGTGCAGATCACCGAGCCGAGCAAACGCCTAGCGTAGCATTGGAGAGAAACGATGCCTGTCCGAGCGATCGTCGTCCGCCTTGCGGCCGGTTACGCCATCGCTGTTTCCAGTCGCAAGTTCATAGCGCAGACCTGCTGAAATATTTGGTGCGAGTTCGAGCATCGCCTGCGTGTAAAATTCATAATCCTCGATGTCCGTACTTATCAATCTCGCGCTTTAGTCGGCGCCCAATTCATAATTCCTGAAAAGGAAATTCGTTCGCTAACTGAACTGATATCCGCCTGACAGCGTTCGTTCCAACCGCAGGTCGACGGCTAACTTCCTGTCGCGTTCCGGTCCGTGAGTGCGGAAATATCAAAGTTGTAATGTGTCTTCCAGCCGAGATTTTCGTGCGCCGCAAGGTGCGAGATATACCAGGTCCGTAAAATCGTCGACTTCCTGAGATCTGAAGGTGAAGCCACCAATCATCTTATTGGCTGCACGAAAACTCTACATCGTTTCGCCATTCGCATTGTAACTGCCGAAATGGAGTGCCACAGGCGCATCGCTTGCCTTCCAGCCTAGTCGTACGCCGGTTTGTCGAATGCCGTCCCCGCCGAATATCCGCGTTAAGATGACCGGTTGATCGATGAACTCCCAATCATGGACGTGTTTGGAATTGAAGGCACCAAACTCTGAAAATTGTTTGCCTGCTTCGATTTCGAATCCATCGGGAAGGCCGTTTGTGCGCAGAAACGCTTCCTCGACATCGACCTTCGAAGTTCCGGTATGATCGAGGAAATAAGCGACATGGAAATCACGGTCGAACTATCCGTCGACCGAGCCGGTCATTAAAAATAAGTTGTTTGAAGCGTGAAGCCTGTTCCGTCGGGATCATCCCCCGCTCACTGAAGGATTCTGGTGACTGCGCCAGTTTCGGGCGAGTAACTGGCAGTCGTCGCTGCTATGATACCGATAGAATTCAGCCGAAACACGGCATCTCCGACCTTCTTGGCGAAGAAACTGCCACCATGATCGTGATCCGCTTCTTCTTTGTGAGTCGAGGAAAATGTCGATCTACTGCCTCCAAGCGCCTTAACTTCAGAGATCAATTTCTCGATCATCCGGTCCCTCTCTTCGTTGCGCCTGAGAAAATCTTGGAGGGTCGCCTCAAGCAGTTTGATCCTCTCGGCACGGTTTGCGCGGGCGCGGTATGCGCGATGATAATCAGTGGTATTGCAAGCATTCCCGGGATAACCCTGCCGATGTGAAAATTTGACAGGTGCATCTTGGTATCTTCTAAAGAGATACGTAGTGTCATCCTATTTTAGGATGCTTGTGGACCGCCCTCTCCAGATAAAGACGACTACCTGCTAGCGCAGCGGCTGATCGAACTAACGAGCCCTCGGATCAATTGGAAGTAAGCGTCCGGCCCCGAAGGCAGCTCCGCGCCAAGGGGATCGAGGATCTCGATCCTGGCAGCAGTCCCTTCGGTAACGCTATGGGCGAGCTTCGGTTCGAATTGGGGCTCCCGGAAAACACAGCGTATGTTTGAATCAATGATGCGGTTTCGAATTTCAAAGAGCCGCTTCGCCCCAGGCGGCCGCCCGGGCTCTAAGGTAATCGAACCCAAAGCGTTCATCTTAAACCGATTTTCGAAATATTGATAGGCGTCGTGGAATACGACGTAGGGAACTTCCCGCAAAGAGACGAGATCCCGGTCGATCTCTTGTACCAGGTCATCAAGTCTTTGGTGCAGGCTGTCTGCATTCTTGCGATAGCGTGGAGCATTCTGTGGGTCAAGATCACTTAAAACAGCCACCGCTTCGCTGACGATGATCTTTGCGTTTTTTGGATCAAGCCAGATATGGTTGTCAGTATTGGAATGCCCGTGTCCATGGCCATGATCATGATGGTCTTCTCCCCAGATGCCGCCTTCACGTGGCTCAAGCAAAGTCAATCCGTCAAGTTTCATCCACTCTACGATCCGGGCATTGCCGTCGATATTGACGAGCGATTTAACTATAAAGGTTTCGATGTTTTCACCGACCCAGAAAATTGCGCCCGCATTTGAAAGGAGACGCGCCGACGATGGCTTCAACGAGAAGGAGTGTGGTGATTGTCCACCGCTGACCAAAAGCTTTGGTTTGCCGATATCCTGCATGACGCCGGCAACAAGAGAATGTATCGGATTTATTGTCGCGACAACCTTCGGCGGCTGTGCGGCGACAGTCGCGGTCCCAAGGGCGAACAGAATAATCAATATGGATATAAGACGCATCAGGGGGTTAACGCTCATCGTGTTGTGATGTAACTTTACTAGCGTTGCAATGTAGCTCGTCAATGTCACCCATGCGGGATTATGCTTAGTACAACCGAAGATATGTCAACGAAGTCAGCGTTTCCTAAACCCAATCACGATCATCGGCGATGCGTCGACGATGCAATCGCCATGGCCACAAAAGTTTGTCGGCAGAACAAGTCGCGGTTCACGACGCTCCGTCGGCGGGTCTTGGAGTTGATCTGGGTGAGCCACGAGCCTGTGGGCGCTTACGAAATACTTGATATGATGAATCGTGACGATGACGTAAAGATCGCGCCCATGACTGTTTATCGCGCGCTTGATTTCCTTATGGAAAACCGCCTGGTTCATCGGATCGCGAGCAGAAATTCCTATATCGGCTGCAACCATCCCGAAGTGGCCCACAATGGACAGTTCCTGATCTGTCAAATTTGCGGTCGTGTTGCGGAAATCCAAGAAGACGCAATCTCACGCTCTTTGGTGGAGGGTGCGGCGCGTGCTGGGTTCGATAATGTCAGTTCGGTCATTGAAATCGAAGGCCGATGCCGGGACTGCCGCGAGGTCGTGCATGGTTGAGCCGGTCCCAATCCTTGAGATGGCCAAGCCCAATTCAAAGGAGGTACTGATCGAAGCGACGGGCCTCAGCATGACGTTCGATGACCGGCAAATCCTCGACCGGGTCGATATCCAGGTTCAGAGCAGAGAAATCGTGACATTGATCGGGCCCAACGGTGCCGGAAAGACCACGCTCTTACGGCTGCTGCTCGGATTGCAGGTGCCGGACACCGGGACGGTCCAGCGGGTGCCTGAATTGACGATCGGCTATCTGCCGCAAAAGGTCTCGGTCGATCCCACCTTGCCGCTGACGGTCGAGCGCATGCTGGGCCTGACCAATCCCGTGGCACTCGAGGCGATGCGCGAAGAACTGGAAGAGGTTGGCGCCGGCCATCTCATGCAGGCGATGATGCATGAGCTGTCCGGCGGAGAGCAGCAACGTGTGATGCTTGCCCGAGCGATGCTAAGGGAACCTGATCTGCTGGTGCTCGATGAACCGGTGCAAGGTGTCGATTTCAAGGGCGAACTCGATCTCTACGAGTTGATCGGCAGAATTCGTGACCGCCGAGAATGCGGTATCTTGCTGGTCTCTCACGATCTGCATCTGGTGATGGCATCGACGGATCGCGTTGTCTGCCTCAATCATCACATTTGCTGCGCCGGGCATCCGGAAGCTGTAAAGCGGGACCCGGAATACCTCGCTCTTTTCGGTCACAGAGCGGCCGAAAGCCTGGCGGTATACGCCCACATGCACGATCACGAACACGGTTTGTCCGGCGATATCGTCGAGAACGATCACTAGTCATGCTGGATGATTTCTTCATTAGGGCCGTTCTCGGCGGGATCGGCGTTGCGTTCGTTGCGGGTCCGCTCGGTTGTTTCATAGTCTGGCAGCGCATGTCGTATTTCGGCGCCGCGATTGCTCACTCGGCGCTGCTCGGCGTGGCGCTCAGTTTCATATTCGATTTCGCGCCGCTGCTTGGTATTCTTGTTGTCTCGGTCCTTTTCGCGCTCGGTATCGTAGGCCTGCAACGCCGAAGCGACCTCGCCTCGGATACGGTTCTGGGTATTTTCGCGCATGTGGCGTTGGCACTTGGCGTCGTCTTTGTCGGATTCATGGAGACCTTGCGGCTCGATCTCATGGCCTACCTCTTCGGCGATCTATTAGCGGTTGGACGGCTTGATCTGCTTTGGATTTATCTTGGAGGTGCCGCGTCATTGGTGTTGCTGGTGCGCATTTGGCGCCCGCTTCTGGCCGTCACGGTGCATGAGGACCTGGCGGCTGCGGAAGGCATTGCCGTTGAACGGACGCGCTTGCTCTACACCCTGTTGCTGGCGGCGGTTATCGCAATTGCAATGAAGATCGTGGGCATACTGCTGATTATTTCACTGTTGATCATTCCGGCTGCGGCCGCGCGGAACATCTCCCGCACACCGGAGCGCATGGCCATCGTTGCGGTCTTGTTCGGCATTATTTCTGTCGCCGTCGGACTTGGCGCCTCCCTGCAATGGGATACCCCCTCGGGGCCGTCTATCGTCCTCGGAGCGTTCGTGGTTTTCCTGCTGGCGCGGCTCGGAAATCTGCCAAAACCGATTTCCGGCAGTAAATCCAGATAGAATGTGGTGGTATGCAACATCTAGGTGTTGCGTGTAAACGGGTGCTAAGTACTATATCTCGCAGGAGATTACGCCCATGTCAGATCCGCAAATTGGCGGAGATATCCGCCCTGTTTCGCTCGCCGATGCGCTGGCGGAACGCTACATGTCTTACGCCATGTCGACCATCACGGCGCGCTCGCTGCCGGATGTTCGTGATGGGCTGAAACCGGTCCATCGCCGCCTGCTCCATGCGATGCGGGAGTTGCGCCTCAATCCGGATTCCGGTTTCAAGAAATGCGCGCGCATCGTCGGCGACGTTATGGGTAAGTATCATCCTCATGGCGACACGGCGATCTACGACGCGATGGTCCGCCTCGCGCAGGATTTCGCTGTACGGTACCCTCTGGTAGACGGCCAGGGAAATTTCGGAAATATCGACGGCGATAACGCGGCGGCTATGCGTTACACGGAAGCGCGCATGACGGAAGTGGCGCGCCGCCTGCTCGAAGGCATTGACGAAGACGCCGTCGATTTCCGCGATACCTATGACGGTGAAGGCTCGGAGCCGGTGGTTCTGCCGGCGAATTTCCCATATCTGTTGGGCAATGGTGCGGCGGGAATTGCTGTCGGCATGGCAACCAGCATTCCGCCGCACAACGTGGCGGAGTTGTGCGATGCGCTACTGTATCTAATCAAGCGGCCGAATGCGACTATCGACAAGCTTGTCGAGATGGTTCCGGGTCCCGATTTTCCAACCGGCGGTGTGCTGTGCGAGGCGCGCTCCGATGTCGTCGCCGCTTACCGGACCGGACGCGGCGGTTTCCGGATTCGGGCGCGCTGGGAGACCGAACGCATCAAGGGCGGCGGTTTCCGTATCGTCGTTACCGAAATGCCTTACCAAGTGCAGAAATCGAAGCTGGTCGAAAAGATCGCCGAGCTGATGCTCAACCGGAAACTTACCATGCTGGAGGACATCCGCGACGAGTCGACTGATGAGGTGCGCCTTGTCCTCGAGCCGAAATCACGCAATGTCGATCCTAACGTGCTAATGGAGTCGTTGTTCCGGCAGACCGATCTCGAGACCCGGTTCTCGTTCAATATGAACGTGCTCGATCACGGCAAGGTGCCGCGCGTGATGAATCTGCGCGAGGTCTTGCAGGCCTATCTCGATCATCGCCACGAGGTATTGGTCCGCCGCAAGACCTTCCGTCTTGGCAAGATCGAACACCGGCTCGAAATCCTCGACGGCTATCTCGTTGCCTATCTCAATCTCGATGAGGTCATTCGCATCATTCGCGAGGAGGACGACGCCAAGGCTAAGCTAATCAAAGCCTTCAAGCTTAGCGAGATGCAGGCCGACGCCATCCTCAACATGCGCCTGCGTCACCTGCGTAAGCTGGAAGAAATGGAAATCCGGGACGAGCACGTGGCCCTGACCGAGGAGCGCAAGGAGATCAAGGCGTTGCTGAAGAACGAGAAGGCGCGCTGGCAGCTTATCACCGACGAGGTCAAGGAAATGCGTGTGACGTTCGGGGCGGATACTGAGCTCGGACGCCGCCGCACGGAGATCTCGGATGCACCGTCCGCCGTCGTTATTCCGCTTGAAGCCATGGTCGAGCGTGAGCCGGTGACCGTCGTCTGTTCGATGAAGGGCTGGGTGCGTGCAATCAAGGGGCATATCGAGAACGAGAACGACCTAAAATTCAAAGAGGGCGACCGCCATCGTTTCGCATTGCACGCGCAGACGACCGACAAGCTGCTGGTTTTCGGTACCAACGGGCGGTTTTACACCATCGGCGTCGACAAACTGCCGGGGGGACGCGGTCACGGCGAGCCGCTCCGCCTGATGTTCGACTTGCCGCAGGAACATGACATCGCCGGACTCTCGATCTATCGACCGAAGCAGAAGATCCTGGTTGCCGCCTCGGACGGACGAGGTTTCGTCGTCGGCGAGGACGACCTGATCGCCCAGACCCGCAATGGCAAGCAAGTCCTTAACGTCTCCGGCGGGATCGAAGCGCGGGCGAGCTATCCGATCGCCGTGAGCGACGACCACGTTGCGGTCGTCGGCGAGAACCGGAAACTACTGATCTTCCCGCTTGCGGAATTGCCAGAGATGAGCCGCGGGCGCGGCAACATCCTGCAACGCTTCAAGGACGGTGGCCTCGAGGATGCGAAGACCTTCAAGCTGCACGATGGTCTCACTTGGAAGCTAGGCGAACGAACGCGCACGGAGACGGAAATCCTCCGCTACCTTGGCAAACGCGCCGGTGCCGGCCTGATGGTTCCACGAGGTTTCCCGCGAGACAACAAGTTCGGTGGGTAGGGTGGCTTTAAGCCAAGACTGTCATTGCTGATATCGCGTCACGTTTCGGGGGTGACACGCGAGGACCCTTTACGCGGTCGCCTTCTCGTAGACTAATGGTGCGGCGTATACGTGCTCGATGGCGAGGCCTACACTCACGAAGAGCGTCGTCTCCCCGGGATCAAGCCTCGCCGTGCTGGTTAGCATATCACTAACCTCGCAATGGATGTCGGCTCCGGACAGGATGACGCCACCGGATTCGTTGAGGCAAGCCTCCCGGGAATCGACGTTGATGTGCGCACACTCCTTTTGCCATTTACCTTCCAGGATCGGCTCCTGCGATCTGGTCGAGGTGACGACCACATCGCCGCCGCGCACCGCATCCTCAGCTGACATTGCGACGCAGCCATACTTCGAGGCGAAGGCCGCCGCCGTTTCGGGTGTGCGGCCCCCAGACGCGGAGTTCCTCGAAGTCGCGCACCCAGCGTATAGCCTCGATATGCGCGCGCGCCTGCACGCCGGTCCCGAGGATCGCGAGCACCTCCACTTACGGGGCGCGTGGCCGCTCCCGAAACGGCGGCGGTGTGCTTTTCGGTGATCCCAGCACCTTCCATGATTGCCGGTGGTTCGACTGTCTCGAGCTTGAACAGCAGGATTATGGCGTTGTGAGTATGAATGCCGAGGTCGGCGTTCCCGGGATAGAAGCTCGCGAGTTTGAGGCCGACAGCATCTTTGGAGACCGGAGGCACTGGTGCGAAATAGCCGCCATAGGACCTCACTTCGTTTAGGACGCGGGCCGGCGGGTCACCTCGCCGATGGAAAATGCGATCAACGATGCCTCCATCTGGTCGATTGGCGGGGCCATTTCGAGAAGTTCCGCGATCTGAAATTCGGTCAGTGAGAGAGGCATCTACCGGTCCCTACGATCAGGGATCGGAGGTGATCTGTTCACGTGAGGTCTCGCGCAAATCTGGGTCCGTGACTTCGGACCAGCCGTCGGGGCCGAAGCTCTCGAAAGGTCGGAAGCGAGCTTTGTAGTCCATCTTGGGGCTGCCCGCGACCCAGTAACCGAGATAGACGTGATCGAGATCGAGGCGTTTGGCTTCTTCGATCATCCAGAGAATGACATAGCTGCCGAGGCTGCGGCGCTCTTCTGCGGGGTCGAAGAAGCTGTAGACCGCGGACAGGCCGCCCACTAGGCGGTCCATCAAGCAGCCCGCGATCAGGTCTCCGTCGGGACGCCGGAATTCGACCATGACGGTGTCCACCGGACTGCTCAGGACCATTGCAGCATAATCCCGTCGGCTCATCTTGGCCATCTCGCCTTCGCCGTGGCGTCTCGCGGTGTAGCGCTGGAATAGGTCGAATTGCTCTTCTGTAATACGCGCACCGACCTCCGTTGCCACGAGGTCGTTGTTCCGGTTGATTATGCGCCGCCACGATTTGCCGGGACGGAACCTGTCGACCGGTATGCGGACGGGAATGCAGGCGTTGCAGCCGCTGCATGCGGGCTTGTAGATGATGTGGTGGCTCCGCCGGAACCCGCTTTGGCTCAGGGTATCGAAGACATCGAGCGCCTTTGCGCCCGATAGTTCCGCGAACAACTGTTGTTCGACGCGTCCCGATAAGTATGGGCAGGGCATCGGGCCCGACCGGAAAAAGGTTATTACTTGGTGAGGGAGGCGTTGCGTCGTCATATTGGACGAATTTTAGCCGGCGTTAAGCGATTGGTCACCCGGCTTTTGCTGAGGATATCCCGTTATTTACTAAGAAGATTCCCGTCACCATGTCGTGCACACAGCGCCCCCGGTTATTGAATAGCGCGACTAGCAGGATAAGGCCGCTGGTAAATGTTATCGAAAGATAGAAAAGAACCGAGAGCACGAAGGCCTGTAGATAACCCGGCTCGCCCCATTCGTGCGTGATCGTCTTCAAGCCCATGAGGCGCATACCGATTGTCGCGGAGCCTTGGCCGCCAATCAGCGCGGTATCGTAGACAACGAATAGCAAGGCCGGCCACAAGAACGTCAGAAGGGCTGTCAGGCCGCCGAAGAACATAATGTTGGCGATCCAGAGAGAGACGAATATAGCCAGCAGGATCAGCATATCAAAGAGGAAGGCAATTGTACGACGCCATGCAATACCGTCAAAAGTGCCGTCCAACAGGTTTAGGCTCGCCGCACTTCGTCCCCGGCTGAAGGCTGGCATAGATCGGTCTGGAAGCCTTTCCGGCATTTCGTTTACCTTTCATATTTTGTGCGCCGCACTCACCTAGAATGGGCCTCGTTCGCCCGGTTACAATGACCGTAGGTTGGCAGATCTCAGAGCACGCGTGGCGGCTGCGGCGGAGTCTTTGGCTTGATATCGCGCTTCTCCCGCAATAGGACGATGGAAATACGACGATTTTGCGGGTTTGTCGGGTCGTTCGCTAGGAGCGGCACCTTGTCCGCGAAGCCGACGATGGATTCGATTCTTTTCTCGGAAACATCGTGCTTCAAAAGTTCGCGCCGTGCGGCGTTCGCGCGTTCCAGGGACAGCTCCCAGTTGGTGCGACCGTTACTGCTCTTGAAACTCTCCGCGTCTGTATGCCCGGAGATCGTCATCTCGTTTGGCATCCGCTCGACGATATTCGCCGTCATTAGGAGCAGCTTCTGCGCCTGTTGCGTTAGCTGCGAACTGCCAGGCTGGAAAAGAGGGGTGCCCGCCTGGTCGAGTAATTGAATCTGCAGACCCGCATCCGTGATCTCGACTATCATAGAATCTTCCAGTGCCGCCAGCTGCGGAAGTTCGAAGAACGCCTGCTTGATGGCGCGTTCGGCATTTTCGAATTCTTCCTGCTCACGTTTTATTTCTGTCGGCGTTGCGCTCTTCACCTGTTCGTGCTCGTCGACTTGCTTGGTCTGGTTTTTAAGCTCGTTCTCGGTCTGTGAGTCGGAACCGACGGTTTTTTCTTGGGTTTGGCCCGGCGTCGCTTCGACGCCGGGATCGGTCATGGAGACACCGCCAAACACGCCACCGCTGCCGCTTGACCCCATGATGGCGCCAGTTGGCTCGAAATAGTTCGAAATACCCAGTTTCTGGTCCATTGTCGTCGCGTTCAACAACCACAACAACAGGAAGAACGCCATCATAGCAGTCACGAAGTCTGCATAGGCTACCTTCCACGCCCCACCATGTGCCGGTGGTGGCGGCGGCGGAATTTTCTTGATGAATAACGGGCGTTCTTCTTCTTCGGTTAGCGACATTGCCTAACCTTGTGGATTATCGCTGCCGAACGACGCCTGCTGGCTTTGTTCGAACATAAGCGATTTCTGTTTCTGGAGTATTATGCTGATACGCCGGTTGAGCGGCGAATTCGGCTTATCAGGATAGAGGTGTTCCTTGTCAGCTTTGCCGGCGACCTTGGCGATTTTCTCCGCTCCGAGGCCGAATTCCACCAAGACCCGCCGTGCGGTATTCGCGCGATCGCCGGAGAGCTCCCAATTGCCGTAATTCCTGCGGGAACTACCAGAACTGCCGGAGCTGTCGGTGTGCCCTGTTACGACAACGAGGTTGGGTAGCTGTGTGATTATATTGGCAACAATCGCAAGTATTTTGTGGCCATGGTCATTTAGAACCGCGCGGGCATCGACGAACATTGGGATGTCTTCCTGATCGAGAATCTGAATCCGCAGTCCGTCGGGCGTGTAGTCGATCATCAGGCTGTCTTGCATATCGTTCAGCTCGGGGATCTCCTGCAGCGCCTGTCGAATTTCCGCATTGACCTTGGCGAAGTTCTCGAGCTCCGTCTGTACACGTTTCGCCTCTGCCTCAGCTAGCGCCTCTGCGTCCTTATGGTCTTCCTTGCTTTCGTCACCACCTGTCTTGCTGCCGGTGTTTGCCAGAGTGACAGTGATGCTCGGCGGAGAGCCCGCGGATTTAAGAGCCCCTTCTGCAACTTGTGCTAGGCCGGCAAGTGCTTGACCGGAACCCTCGCTCTCTTCTTCTTCGGAGATATCCGGCTCGAAATAGTTCGAGACACCTTGCTTATTCGATTCGGTTGCGACATTTAGCAACCAGAGAAGTAGAAAAAAGGCCATCATGGCCGTCACGAAATCCGCATAGGCGACCTTCCAGGCACCGCCATGCGGCGCGTGATTTACCTTGATCTTACGCTTGATAACTAGGGGAGGTAATTTGCTAAGGCCGCTCGACAACTTACTGGTCGCTCCTCTTAAATCTAAACCGGACTGAGCACCGATGTCGCCTCTTCAAGTTCTAAAAAACTCGGCCTGACGTTTTCGGCGAGGGTTTTGCGCGCAAATTCGACAGAAACAGACGGCGCATAGCCTTGCAGATGAGCGATAATTCCAGTTTTCAGGCAGACATAATAATTATGGTCGGTATCGTACATGCCTTTGACGGCGACCGCCAAGGGGCCGACGAAACCGTAGCACAACAAAATACCCAAAAACGTACCGACCAAAGCGGCGCCGATCAGGTGTCCTAGCACCTCCGGCGGCTCGGTAATAGATCCCATCGTATGAATAACACCAAGCACCGCAGCAACAATGCCGAGGCCAGGAAAACTCTCGGCCAGCGTTGTGAGAGCGTGTGCAATTTCATGCTTTTGTTCGTGATGGAGGTCCAATTCCTGGTCGATTAAGGTCTCGACTTCGAGAGGATTGTCCGTTCCAAGCGTCATCAGCCGAAGATAATCACAGAAAAATTCAACCGCGTGATGGTCCGCTGTGAAATTTGGAAATTGACTGAAAAGTACACTCCCTTCAGGATTTTCTAAATGAGTTTCGAGCGCTAGCATGCCCTTAGACTTGGCCATTCGGAAGACTTGATACTGCAGCGTCAGCAACTCGAAGTAATCGTCCGGCTTATACTTTGGACCCTTCAAAAGGCCGGTCATTCCGGAAATCGCACCCGCGATCGTTTCTTTTTTGTTCGAGGCAACGAAGGCGCCAATCCCCGATCCGCCGATGATCACGATTTCGGCAGGCTGGAACAGAATAGCCAGGTGGCCGCCGAGCATCAGGTAGCCGCCGATAATGCTGCCGCTCACAACCAAAAATCCGATAATTACGAACATTTCATTGTCCCGAGTTCTTCGCGCGGAAGACTATTATCTATTCCTCCGAGTGTCCAAGCTCCTAAATTGACGCTATTCCGATTTGCGAAGTTGGCATTAAATGTAACGGAATTTACCTATAATTGTTAAATATTAGGGATCTTCTCAGATTCCTGTCTCGCTTGCCGTATCATCCAGGCGCCGGGTATTGAAGCCGCCCGAGGAAAGACGTTTGATGATCTCCTCCACGTGGGCGGAATCCCGGGTTTCCACAACAATATCGACTTCCGTTCGTTTGGCTGGAACGTCGTAAAATATACGCTGGTGGTAGATCTCGACGATATTGCCGCCGACTTCGCCAATGTGTTGAGCAACTTGGGCGAGGAAGCCCGGCTGGTCTGAAATAGCTATTCTGAGTCGCACCATTTTGCCGTGCCGGACCATGCCCCGCAGCAGGATCGACGACAGAAGGCGCGAATCGATATTGGCGCCGCAGGCGACCAAACCGATCTTCTTGCCTGCAAAGCGCTCGCTTTGCTGAATGACCGCAGCAAGCGGTGCCGCACCCGCACCTTCGACGATCAATTTGCCGGTTTCCACCATGGTCTGAACGGCCGACTCAATCGCAAACTCATCGACGAGCAGGATGTCATCGACATACTCCGACACGATGGCTTTCGTGATCTCTTCTGGAGTCTTTACTGCGATTCCTTCCGCGATGGACTCTCCTCCAGAGGTTGCGGCCAGACCGTGTATGGCTTGGTACATTGAGGGGGTAGAGTTGGGCTTCTACGCCGATAATCTCAACCCGGGGATTGAGTGCTTTTGCGGCGATCGCAATGCCGCCGATGACACCGCCACCGCCGATGGGCACTACGATGACGTCCAAATCTGGGACGTCCGCAAGCATTTCCATCCCGATTGTTCCTTGGCCGGAAACGATGTCCGGGTCGTCATAGGGGTGTACGAAGACGAGCCCCTCTTCCGCGGCGATTTTGGCGGCGAAAGGTTTGGCGTCGCTGACGGATTCGCCTTCCAGGACGACGCGCGCGCCAAAATCCCGCGTCCGAAAGACCTTCGTAAAGGGCGTGCCCTTCGGCATGACAATTGTCGCCGGAAGGCCCAAACGCTGCGCGTGGTAGGCGACGCCTTGCGCGTGGTTGCCGGCCGAGATGGCGATTACGCCTTTGCTGCATTCCCGCGCAACCGCCTTTAATTTGACGAGTGCGCCTCCGTCCTTGAACGAACCCGTACGTTGCATCGTCTCGAGCTTGACGAAAATCTCGTTCCCCAAATTGTCGGATAATGGGCCGGATCGTACAATCGGCGTGCGGACAACTTCGCCCGCG
>DJKK01000106.1 GCA_002434595.1 Alphaproteobacteria bacterium UBA6544
CCAGCGAAACTCACGCTATATAGACGCTGCCCTTCCCGAACACCTTCTGCATTTCGGTCCGCAAAGATATGCCCTCCGTGGTCGAATGCGATCGTCCCGGTCTTACCGCGCGCATAACGCGGTGCGCGGGTATGTCCGAGCGGATTGATGTTCGCCACCCGCACCTTGTCGCCGACACAAAACCGTGGCTCGGCATCTAACTCCATAGTCACCGGGCCGCCCTTGGAAAGAACCTTCTCCACATTCTCCGCCGCGAGGATGCGGATACCTTCCGCCTTCTCATCCGACTTACCGCCCTGCAATTCCACCTCGGTCACCAATCCAGCCTCAACAAGCAATGTCTCCAGACCCGCCATCCAGTTTTCATAGTATGTGTTCCGGCGATAATCGGCCGGGCGCTGGCGTTCGCGAGCAAAACGGCCTTGGTCGAGGTTCCATTTACCAAGAAACCCTGCTGCCAGATTCAAGGCAAACACACGACGCTCCCACTCGGCATGAAAGACCGGTTCTTCGGTCTCGGCTTCCGGATCGACGGGTCCGAACCCATGCATTCCGCCGAGGTCATGTCCGCCGTTCATCCCGGGTCCTGCGCCGGTTCGACACCGATCATCGAATTCCGCGTTACCAGTGTCTCAAGTTTTTCGGTGGACCAGTCATCGGTGCCGGCGGGCCGCATCGGCAGGACGATATAACGCATCTCGGACGTCGAATCCCAGACGCGCACTTCGACATCATCCGCCAACTCGGTCCCAAATTCCCGCAACACGCTGCGTGGATCCGCCACGACGCGTGAGCGGTAGGGCGCTGCCTTATACCAAACCGGCGGCAATCCGAGGATCGGCCAAGGATAGCAGGAACAGAGGGTACAAACGACGACGTTGCGCACCTCCGGCGTATTCTCCGTCACCATCATGTGCTCGCCCTGCAGACCCTTATAACCGAGGGATGCAATCGCCTCGGTTGCATCCTTAAGCAACCACGTCTTGAAATCCGGGTCATTCCAAGCGCGCGCAACCAATTTCGCGCCATTGCGCGGACCGACCTTGTGTTCATAGGTATCGATCAGAGCATCAAGTGCATCCGGGTCGACAAGGCCTTTCTCCACCAACAAGGATTCGAGCGCCTTCACCCTGAGTTCTATATCGCCCGGCGGGTCTGTATGATCGTGCGGCATGGCACTAAAGCTCGTCCGAGCGCAGCACCATCATCTTTTCGACCTGCATCTCGTGCATCGTGAACGGAATACCGCCGACACCGTGACCCGATTGACGCGCCCCTGCGAACGGCATCCAGTCGACACGGAATGCGGTGTGTTCGTTGACCATAACAGCCGTCGCATCGATGCGGTTATAGACGCGCATAGCTGTGTCTATATCCTTGGTCATCACCGCCGCCTGGAATGAGACCGGAAGCGAATTCGCCTGGGCGATGGCGGCGTCCAAATCGTCATAGGAATAGACGCAGATCACCGGCCCGAAGATTTCCATAGTCGATACATTGGCGTCGGCCGGAGGGTCGAGCAGGACGGTCGGCTTATAACAACTGCCGGACAGTCTCTCGCCGCCGGTAAGGCATTTCGCGCCGCCGGCGATCGCGGCCTGCACCCATTCGTCGACCCTATCGACCTCGCCCATGCGGATGAGTGGTCCAACTTCGGTATTCGCAAGTGTCGGATCGCCAACTTTCATCCCGGCGCCAAGCTCAGCCAGCTTTTCCGCCGATTTCACGGCAATACTGGAATGTGCGAAAATACGCTGCACGGAGACGCAGACTTGGCCCGCGTGGTAAAAGCCGCCCTTTGCCAGACGCGGTAGGGCATCGTCGAGATCAGCATCCGCCGCCAGAATGACCGGAGCCACCCCGCCGTGTTCCAAAGCGCACCGCGTGCCAGGTGCCAGCTTTGAGCGCAGCATCCAGCCCACGCGGGCGGAGCCGATGAAGCTGAAAAACGCATTCCGCTCGTCCGTCACCAGAGCCGACGCATCTGCCAGATCTTGCGGGACCAGAACCTGGCACCAATCCTTGGGCAGACCCGCATCGCAAAGTATTTCCGCGAAGGCATAGCAGGAGAGCGGCGTCACATCCGCCGGTTTGACGATTACCGGACAGCCGACTGCAATCGCCGGCGCAACTTGATGAACGATCAAATTGAACGGATGATTGAAGGCGCTCACGGCCACGACCACACCGATCGGCTCAAACTGGGTAAAGGCGACCCGGCCGGTCGATGATGTATTAAGGCTCATCGGAATGACCCTGCCGCCTTCAGAGCGCAAGACCTCGATGCAGTTCTCAACGCCGTCCGCCGCCCTGTCGATCTCAACCAGGGAATCCGGCAACGGTTTTCCACCTTCGCGTGCCGCCGCGACCGCGAGTTCCTCGCGGCGTTCTTTGATAATCTCAGCTGCCTTGCGAAGAATTTCGATGCGCTGCGGCTTTGAGAGCCAGCCGTCACGGTCACGGTAGAGCCCATAGGCAGTAGCAAGCGCACTCTCCACATCAACTCGGGTTGCGTTCGGCACGGTGGTAATCTCCGAACCATCGAATGGCGCCGTTACGGGAATTTTGGTCATGCTTCAAACCACACAATTATTGATTTCTGCATAGTACATCGTAGAGAGTATATCGAATGGCGGCGTTTCCCCAAGTACGGGGCAAGAAGATTGGCGTCTAATTGGAAGAGCGGCGTGGACGAACGCGAGCGAGAATCTCCTGAGCCCTGGATCATGGCCTGCGTCAACTTTCGAGCCGGTAATCGCATGACCTCATGCGGCGCCAGGGGCGGCTGGGAAATGGTCACCGCCCTGGAGGAAGGTATCGTCGAGCGCGGCCTCGACTGGCGCGTCGAGAAGGCCCATTGCATGGGGAAATGCCATCTCGGACCCACAATGCGCCTTCTTCCGAACGGACCCTATATAATGGGCGTGCAAGAAAGCGATCTTAACAGCGTGCTGGACATGCGCGAAGAAAACGCTGCCGATGCATTGGCCTCCGCCCTTCCATTGCCGGACGACAATGCCTGAGCGGGGCGGCACGACCTCCTTTGGCACTTTCGAGGATGCGCCAATCACCTTGCGTCGGACCGGTCGCAAGAAGTCGATATCGCTCGCCGTCCGCGACGGTTGTGTCGCGATCCTGGCGCCGCAGCGAGTGCCCGATGCAGAAATCCAAGAGCTGATCGCGCGCAGGGCTGCCTGGCTGCGGCGTAAACTTGCGAAACATGCAGAGGTAAAACGCCTGACAAAGCGCGCCTTCATCGACGGTGAAACCTTCATGTTCCTCGGCGAACGATATCCGCTCCAGGTTCGGCACGGGCCGAAGGCGCGGGCGGAACTCGAAGCCGGTGTCTTTGTCGTCCACGTCCGGAGATCGCACTCGACAGAGCGTCGTGCCCGTAGCATTCGCGCGGCTTTCCTACGCTGGTACAAAGCAGAGGCAGCGACAATGATCGAAGACCGCGTCCGCCAATACGCGGCAAGAATGATGTTGTCTCCGGGCCAATTATCGTTCCGCGACTACAAGAGCATGTGGGGGAAATGCACCAGCGACGGCGATCTTTCCTTCAACTGGAAACTAGTGATGGCGCCACTCGACATTGTCGACTACGTCGTCGTCCACGAATTGGCACACCTAAGGTTTCTGAACCATTCGGCCAAATTCTGGAGCGTCGTAGAGACGGCCATGCCCGACTACCGGTCACGCCGGAAGTGGCTAAAGGATCACGGCGGAACACTAGCGATTTGAGATCGATACGCGATCGCTCTCCGCGCCCTCAAAAGTTTAACAATTGTCTTCTGGTCCTACTGGGCGAATCACCCTAGATATCACTCATCGCAATGAGGGAGTTCCGAATATGATCAATGTTGGTGATCAGGCGCCTGCCTTCAGCATCCCGAACCAGGATGGGACGACCGTGTCGCTCTCGGATCATTCGGGTAAATACGTTCTGATCTGGTGGTATCCGAAAGCCGATACCCCCGGGTGAACGGTCGAAGGCAATGGGTTCCGTGATCGAATCCACGATTTCGAGAGCAAGAATGCCGTCATCCTCGGCTGCAGTATGGACAGCCCGAAAGACAATAAGGCGTTCAAGGAGAAGTTCAGCTTCCCCTACGATCTGTTGAGCGACCCGGACAAATCCATGTCCATCGCTTATGGCGCTGCGGAAGCGGATTCTTCGCGTCCCGCACGCATTTCGGTCCTCATCGGGCCGGACGGCAATGTTGCCGCGGTTTATCCCAAGGTGACGCCTGCCGAACATCCAGACGAGGTCCTGGCGATGCTGGACAGCCTCGGTTGAAGACAGAAAACTCCGTGCGGCCCTCAATTCTGGGGCCGCACGGTCTCCTGCAATATCACCAAGAATCTCAACTGTTGGAGATTAGGACAATTCCGACCCAATCCGATTGGCTTGGCCATTCGCCGAGGAGCGGGATTGTTATCAGGGCCGAAAGCGCTGGAGGAAGCGCGCCGAACGCTGCTCCGCCTGAGACACCCACCAGTGCCACAGACCGGCCGGACGGGACGAGTGAGACGATCGTCACGAGGATACCCTGAAACGCCACCTACAGGGCGAGGTCCGGCAGAGAGGGACGGCACTCAGTTCGAACCCACGCGTGCGAGGTAAACTGGAAGGTAAACGACGGAGAAGAAGACTAAGGCCATCAGCACTTTTCCCAGGCACCTTATTTCATTTATAGATTAGACTTTGTTTTGTAGTTTTAACTAAGTGGGTGTCTCTATGCCCCCTTCTCAAATCTACCTTTCCACGAGAAGTTTACTTGAAAACCCGTAATCTCATGGAGCTTGATGAGAATATAAATAGTACAAGCCAAATCTCGAGATACAATTTGAACTCTACCCAAACACAAAATTATCACTAACTCACCTCTATGAGAAAACTCACCGCAACACTCTGCCTGACGATTGCCATACTTCTTGAAAGTGAGGTGAGAGGGTCTGATTTACCGACTTGTAAAGACACTATTTATGAAGCTGAAACAAAAACATGGGACCGTTGTATTGGAACTTGGAAATATAATTTTCCAAAGTCTGAAAGCACCGCGGAGTATAACGGTGAATGGAAAAACGGCGAAAGAAACGGTTATGGCATTCTAATTCTCAAGATATCTAAATCTCGTTTGGACAAATATGAAGGTGAATTCAAAAATGGAAAGAGAACTGGTAAAGGCACCTATAGCTTTTCAAACGGCGATAGATACGTGGGAAATTTTATTGATGGAGAAAAAATAGGGAGAGGAGAATACACCTTTGCGAATGGTGATAGGTATATTGGTGAATTTCAAGGTGATAAAATGCATGGTGAAGGCATATATATATACGCAACAGGAAGAGTTTATACTGGCCTATTTAAGGAAGGTAATCTTCTTATGAAAAAGGATACAAAACTTAATAAAAAATAGCGTGACTAGTATATTTATTACGCAAATTAAATATCTAATGTTTTAAGAAAACGATTTGTCTGACGCTTAACCTATGACAATGTCGGACAAGTTTTTCATCTGCTTTCTGATCAGCTCGTTACTGTTGCTGCCTCACTGACTAAAAATAGATTAGATTTTAGTTGTCAGTTTAGGCAGGTGGGATTTTCTGATTAAAATCCACACCTCTTCACAGGTTCTCCGAAATCCACTAACCTCATAACTATTAAAAAACGGACTACAACACTCTGCCTGACGATTTCTTCTTGGAAGTGTGGGTGTACGTTCCTAAACTTCTTACTTCTTGGTGCTGCATAACTGTTCTCTCTCAACCAATCAGCAATCTCTTGGAAGTTCTTAACTTAGGAACGAAAATCGGTAATCGTATCAAACAAGAACTGTTGATACTCGTTATATTGTGCGACGCATAGATGAGAAGCACGGATTTTTAGATGGAAGATTAGGTAGATTTCTGTGTGTGATTTGGTTGGTGACTTATCACCGAGGCCCACTATTCCACAGTCACACTTTTCGCGAGGTTGCGCGGCTGGTCGACATCCGTTCCCTTGGCTACCGCCGCATGATAGGCAAGCAATTGCACCGGAATGGCATAGAGGATTGGGGCGACGAGCGGGTCGACGGTCGGCAGGGCGATGGTCGCCCATGGTTTGGCCTGCGCTTTCATCCGCGCAATCCCCGGACCGTCGGAGAGAAAAATAACCCTCCCGCCGCGCGCTACCACTTCCTGCACGTTGGCAGCCGTCTTGTCGAACAGCGGGTCCCCGCCGGGAGCGATGACAATAACCGGCACATCTTCGTCGATCAGCGCAATTGGGCCGTGTTTCATCTCGCCCGCAGCATACGCTTCCGCGTGTATATAGGAGATTTCTTTCAGCTTCAGCGCCCCTTCGAGCGCAATCGGATAACTGGTGCCGCGACCGAGATAGAGCACATCGCGGGATTCAGAAAGTTCACGCGCGAGGGCGGCAATCCGCTCGTCATGGTTCAATACCTCGGCGGCGCGCCCCGGAACTTCCGCGAGGGCTACTGCGAGCTCGGCCTCGCGCGCTCGGTCAATCCCGCCCCGTGCCCGCGCGAGCGCAATCGCAAAACACGCTAGGACCGTCAACTGTGTGGTGAAGGCCTTGGTTGACGCAACGCCAATTTCGGGGCCTGCAAGCGTCGGCAACACAGCGTCCGATTCGCGAGCGATGCTGGATTCCGGAGAGTTGACAACCGACACTATCCGCTGATGCTCGTCCATCGCGTAGCGGAGTGCGGCGAGGGTATCCATCGTTTCGCCCGACTGGCTGACGAACAGTGAGAGCCCGCCCTTTGTCATCGGCGGATTGCGATAGCGAAATTCGGACGCGATATCGATCATCACTGGAATGCGGGCCAGTTGCTCGATCCAGTACTGGGCAACCATGCCGGCGTAATAGGCCGTGCCGCAGGCGCTGATCGAGATCTTCGACACCGCAGTCAAATCGATCTCGGAAGGCGGCAAAGTGATTGTCTGGGTCGCCGGGTTGAGCATTGAATGCAGCGTATCGCCCATCACAGACGGCTGCTCGAAAATCTCTTTCTGCATGAAGTGCCGGTAGTTGCCCTTGCCTATCATCGCTCCGGATAGCGCGGTCTGAACGACAGGCCGTTCTACGGGCTCGCCATCTTCGTTCATAACCTTTGCGCCGGAGGACGTTACAACGGCCCAGTCGCCTTCTTCGAGGTAACAGATTTTCTGGGTCAACGGCGCCAGGGCGAGCGCATCCGACCCGAAATACATCTCATCGTCACCATACCCAATCGCAAGTGGGCTGCCGCGGCGCGCGCCGATCATCAAATCGTGCTCGCCAGCGAAAATCATCACGAGGGCGAAGGCACCTTCGAGTTTGGGGAGCGCCGCGGCGACGGCATCTTGCGGCGACAGACCGTCGTTCAGGAAGCGATCGATCAGATGGACCACAGCCTCCGTATCAGTATCCGTCTCGAAATTACGGCCATCATCTGACAGGTCTTCGCGCAACTCCTGAAAATTCTCGATGATGCCATTGTGGACGACGGCAAGCCGCGCAGTTGCATGGGGATGAGCGTTATCCTCGCTTGGCACACCATGGGTAGCCCATCGCGTATGGCCAATACCGATAGTTCCGGTCACCGGTTGATTCTGAAGCCGGCATTCCAGATTCACGAGCTTGCCTTGGGCGCGTCGTCTTTCGATCGAATCATTGACGAGTGTCGCCACACCGGCTGAGTCGTATCCCCGATACTCGAGCCGTTTCAGTCCTTCGACCAGTAGCGGCGCTGCATCGTCTTTCCCGATAATGCCGATGATTCCGCACATATCGGCGACTACTCCTTCTTGCGTGCCTTGGCGGCGGCGCGTTCCTCGCGAAATGTCTTCGCGCGACCGGCAAGATTGATCTGTTTGGACCGCTCGACAGAAAGCGCATCCAGCGGTACATCCCGGGACACTGTACTGCCAGCTCCGACAATCGCTCCGTCGCCGATACGGACCGGCGCCACAAGTGCCGAATTCGACCCGATAAATGCTCCCTCGCCGATAACCGTGTGATGCTTTTCGAAACCATCGTAATTGCAGGTGATTGTGCCAGCACCGATATTGGCCTTCTCGCCAACTTCCGAGTCACCCAAATAGGCCAGATGGTTGGCTTTGGCACCCGGCGACATCGTCGTGTTCTTCAGCTCGACGAAATTACCGATATGGACGTACTCGCCGATATCGGTTCCGGGACGCAACCGTGCGAACGGGCCTATGGTGGCACCCGCACCGATACGCGCGCCCTCGATATGGCTGAATGCCTTAATTTCAACGCCCTCGGCCACCTCGACGCCGGGCCCAAATACCACATTGGGGCCGACCACGACGTCACGTCCAAGCACCGTGTCGTAAGCGAAATAGACGCTTTCAGGATCGAGCAATGTCACGCCGGAGGCCATCGCTTCCTCACGTCGTCGAGCCTGCCAAAATGCTTCCGCCCGCGCCAGGTCGGCACGGCTATCGACACCCATAAGTTGGGCTTCGTCTGCCTCGGTTACGCTGCAAGCGAGCCCATCCGCCCTCGCTAGGCCAACAATATCTGTGAGATAGAATTCGCCCTTTGCATTGTCGTTCCGAATCCGCTCGAGCAGATCGCGCAGGAGTGATGCGTCCAAAGCCATGGCGCCCGCATTGCAAAGATCGATTTCGCGCTGCACCGGCGTCGCGTCCTTATCTTCGACGATGGACTGCAATGCGCCGGTCGCATCGAGGATGAGTCGACCATAGCCAGAAGGATCCGCCGCGCGAAACCCAAGCACAACCACGGCAGCCCCCGCTTCGCGAGCGTCAACCATCTCGGCCAATGTCTCAGTCCGGATTAGGGGGTCCGCGCCGAAAAGCACAAGGACAGTGCCGTCTCGCATCTCGGTAAGCGCAGAAATACCAACTTTCACCGCGTCACCCGTACCAGACTGGTTCTCCTGCACAATTGCGGGATGCGGTGCAACGGCGTTCGCGACGGCATCCATATCCGGACCGACAACGACAATCGCTGACTGAGGCTCGAGGCGGCTGGCCGCGGCCAGCACGTGAACTGCCATCGGCTGGCCGGCGATCGCGTGCAAAACCTTCGGCACGGCTGAATTCATCCGTGTACCCTTCCCGGCAGCGAGCAAGATAACGGCAAGCGGTTCTTTCGGCATATCTCGATCAGTAGCGGCGGGTAGGTTTCAAATCGTGGCCGAAAATGCCACAGCGCGAGTCCACGGCCAAGTCACGAATTATTTCGCGGAGTGTTACAATATTACAAAAAGTTGCGCCGCGGACGAAGCCGCGGCGCAACCTGGGGGGGGAGGATAATTTCTTTGAAGCGTTAACTTTTAGTACTGCACCGCGCTGCGATGCAGCAAGCGACGGTCGATTGCGGCAAACGAGCCCACGACCATGCGTTTGATCGTCTCCGATTGGGCGCGGCGCGCATCAGCAATTTTCGCGTCTATCTGCTGGAGGGTCGGCACCACCGCCGCCGCTTCCATACCTTCGTTTTTCGTCCCGTTTACTGTGCTCATAATTCTGTCTCCAGAGGTTGGAATGCGCTTATTAGTCCCCTCACCCAACCCTGTCTTACTGATTGATATTGTATATCTTTCTGCTGAATGATATGTCTAATATTATATTAGACGCTTTTTGATATTAAAATAATATCATTCTATGATCGATCTCAGACAAATGCGCCAGTTTGTTGCTGTCGCGGAAGAGTTGAGTTTCCGCCGTGCCGCGGAACGTCTCAACATGTCGCAGCCTCCGCTAAGTCAGGCCATTCAACGGTTGGAGGACGAGATAGGCGCGAAACTATTCCATCGTGGCAGTCGTCGGATCACGCTGACCCGCACGGGCGAAGTGATGCTCGATGAATCACACCGTGTGCTCGCGCAAGCGGATCGCGCCGTGGCACATGTAAAGGATGTCGCGCGGGGACGTCTCGGCCGGGTAGAAATCGGTTTTGTCCTAACCGCGTCCTATGAGTTACTGCCAGCAGTCACGCGCGGTTTCCGTGAAGCAAACCCGGACATCCATTTGGAACTCCACGAAATGACGAGTGCGCAACAGATCGAAGCGCTGCTCGATCATAGAATTGACGTCGCATTCCTGCGCCCCCCTCTCGCAGAGATCCAAGGTCTGTCACTTGAACGTATCTACGCCGAACGTTTGGTCGCGATACTGCCCGAAGGCCACGGATTAGCGGACCGCGAGCGCGTCACGCTGGAAGAGCTCGACATGCCGCTCTTCGCAATGGTGCCGACAAACTGGTACACAACCTTCCAGACGCGGCTCGTGCGCACCTGCCAGCGCGTTGGTCTCGAACCCGAAATCATCAATGACCCAGTCCACTTGGTCAGCCTCGTAGCTGCCGGTATGGGTGCGGGTATCGGTCCGCATGCGGTCACCCGCCTGCGTCTCGACGGCATCGTGTTTGCCGAACTGGACGGGTTGCCAGGAGACCTCATGATGGAACTTGCCATCGCATGGCGGACCAGTGCGGCTTCCCGTGCAACGGCGGCTTTTATTGATTCGGCGCGCGGGATCTCCAGACCTATGTATGAAGCGATCGTGCAGGACCGTGGCAGCGCCTAGGGAAACGTACCGATGAATGATCACTTGCCGGTACTGCTATTCGACCTTGATGGCACGCTCGTCGACACGGCGCCGGATCTCGTCGCGACACTGAACACAATACTGACGCGGTGTAATCGCGCGACAGTGCCCTTGGAAGCGGTCGTCAAATTGGTCGGCGATGGCGCACGCGCACTAATTGATTGCGGATTTAGAGAAACCGGCGATCCCGCGGAAGACCTCGATACGTTGTTTGCCGAGTTCATCGATATCTATGTTGCGAACGCGACGGTGCATTCGCAGCCGTTCCCCGGCGTCGTCGAAACACTCGAGGAATTTCAAGCTGCCGGCCACCGCATGGCCGTCTGCACCAACAAACCCCAGGCGCCGAGCGAGACGATCTTGCACGAGCTCGACCTGATGCAGTTTTTCGACGCCGTAGTCGGAGGCGACCGGCTAGCGGTGAGAAAGCCGGACCCCAGGCACTTGCTTGAAACTCTTTCCCTGATGGACGCGGCCGGAAGCCGCGCCTTTATGGTTGGTGACAGTTATAACGACGTCGTGTCTGCTCGCGAGGCGTGCATGCCGGTCGTCGTCGTCTCTTATGGCTACACGACAACGCCTCCCGCCGAACTCGGGGGTGACGTTCTCGTAGACCGCTTCGCGGAAATCCCGGCCGCCATAGCCCGCCTCTCCACTTGACTCACCCAAGACCGCCTCGTAGATGAGACCCCTCGCGGCGGGCGCGTAGCTCAGTTGGTTTAGAGCGCCGTCTTCACACGGCGGAGGTCACAAGTTCAAATCTTGTCGCGCCCACCAATAACCTCAGACACTTAGCTGATTTCCTTAGGCTGCTGGTTCTTCACTTGTGC
>DJKK01000322.1 GCA_002434595.1 Alphaproteobacteria bacterium UBA6544
ACGTCCACCGCTTCTGATGCCTTCCAGGTTTCCGCTCGCCAGGTTTACGCATTGCGCAATGGCACCGTGAATTGTGTTGGCGTCCAGGTTCATGATCTTCGCGGCGGCGATCGCCGCGCCGAAGATGCCGAACACCGGACCGGAGTGAAAGCCGCGTGACATCACCGTGGGAATAAAATCAGCGGCCATCCGTTCCATTACTTCGTATCCCGCAGCGACACCCGTCAAGAAACGCTTACCCGACGCGCCGACGGTCTCCGCCGCCACGAGCGCGGCTGGCAAAATCGCGCAGCCCGGATGGGTCAGCATTCGGAAGGTATCCCACTTGCCGCCCGCGAAGATCGTCTCAGCATTGACCAATGCCGCCCCGGCTTTGGTCAGTTTGGCGCCGGTGACCAGGCATGTCGCTACTCCGCCGCCGCCGGCTTCTTCCTCTTGCATCATCGCGAGCGCCTGTTTGGCCTCGACCCGCGCGTGGCCAATCAACGCGGAGGACAACGCCTGCAGCGTGACACCTTTCGCACGGTCGATAACGTCCTCAGGAAGGTCGTCGAACGTCAATTCTTCGACCCAGGCGGCGATTTTACGGCTCATTGATGTCATCATGCCCTCCGTAGTCATCATTAGGCGTTGTGTATTAGCAATATTGGTTGGTCGATCGGTTCGAAAACGTTTTGGCGAGTCGCTCGCGCAATTGCGCGGCAGACAGTCAATCCTACCATACACCACATCATATTGTGTTTATCGAACGAAAATGCCGCTATATATTCGGTATATACAGCCCTTAACGATATGACATCATACCACCATGCCACACGCTGATTTCGTCCATCTTCGGGTCCACTCTGCTTATTCCCTCTCTGAGGGAGCCCTGCGCGTAAAGGACATGATCGAGCTTTGTCAGCGGCATCGCATGCCTGCGGTCGGTATGACCGATACCAACAATCTATTCGGCGCATTGGAATTATCCCTGGCGGCCAGGAGTGCCGGGGTTCAGCCCGTTATCGGCGTTCAGATCGGGATGCGCCGAGAGGATTCAAGCAACGGTGCACGCGCACAACACGGGATGATATTGCCGCCTGACGAGCTGCTTCTGCTCGCTCAATCGGAAATCGGATACGAGAACATATTGTCGCTCGTCAGCAAGGCGTTTCTCGAATCTGATTCAGGTGAACCACCGCAAGTCGACCTCGGTGACCTGGCACGCTGCCACGAAGACGTCATTGCCCTGACGGGCGGGCCGCGCGGCCCGGTCGGGAGACTACTTGCCGAAGGGCAGGGGCCTGCGGCGGAAGAAACCCTTGTCCGGCTCGCCAGAATTTATGAGGGGCGGCTGTATGTCGAGTTGATGCGCCACGGACTTGAGATCGAACAGCGCATCGAGAGTGATTTGATCGATCTGGCCTATCGCCATGATCTTCCGCTTGTAGCAACTAATGAGGCGTTCTTCGCAGACGAAGGAATGTATGAAGCCCACGATGCGCTTTTGTGCATTTCGGAAGGGGTTCCACTTTCAAAGCAGGACCGCCGCCGCGTTACGCCAGAGCACAGATTTAAGTCCGCGGAAGAGATGCGTTTCCTATTCGCGGACTTGCCGGAAGCCATAAACAACAGCCTTGTGATTGCCCGGCGCTGTGCATTCATGCCGGACACCCGCGATCCGATCTTGCCTGTGTATCCTGAACTCGAAGGAAGAACCGAGGAACAGGCACTGAGGGATTTAGCCGAAGAAGGCCTTGAGAAGCGGCTTCTGGATCATGTCTATGGCGGCGAGACGAATGAAGAACGTCAGCGGGAGTTGGCGGAGCCGTATAAGGAGCGTTTCGAATTCGAGCTCGGCGTGATCAATCAGATGGGATATTCCGGTTACTTCTTGATCGTGGCGGATTTTATCCAGTGGGCGCGAAGACAGGATATCCCGGTGGGTCCCGGGCGGGGGTCAGGTGCGGGATCAGTGATTGCATGGGCATTGACCATCACCGATCTCGATCCGTTGCGTTGGGGACTTCTCTTCGAACGGTTCCTTAATCCAGAACGGGTATCGATGCCGGATTTCGATGTCGACTTTTGCCGAGACGGACGGGACAAGGTCATCCGATATGTCCAATCGGAGTATGGTCACGACCGGGTCGCACAGATTATTACCTTCGGAAAGCTGGAAGCCCGTGCTGTGCTGCGTGATGTTGGCCGCGTGCTCGAGATGCCGTATTCGCAGGTAGATCGTATCTGCAAGCTGGTCCCGAACAACCCCGCGAATCCCGTGAAATTGCAGCCGGCTATCGATGGCGAGCCTGCCCTTCAACAGATGCAGCGGGAAGACGAGAACGTGGCGCGTCTGATCAGCATGGCGCTTAAACTGGAGGGTCTGTTCCGGCATGCGTCGACGCACGCCGCCGGCGTCGTCATTGGCGACCGTCCGCTTGAGCAATTGGTACCGCTATACCGTGACCCGAGGTCCGAAATGCCGGTCACTCAGTTCAACATGAAGTACGTTGAAATGGCGGGCCTGGTAAAGTTCGACTTCCTCGGCTTGAAAACATTGACCGTTCTCGACAAGTCGGTGGAGTTACTGAAGGAGAGGGAAATCGAGCTCGACCTCGCCCAAGTCCCCCTGGATGACGAGAAAACTTTCAAGATGTTGTGCAAGGGGGACGCAGCCGGGGTCTTTCAGTTGGAAAGTTCGGGAATGAGGGATGTCCTCAAAAAGCTCCGTCCCGACCGGTTCGAAGATATCATCGCTGTCGTGGCGCTCTACCGCCCGGGACCGATGGACAACATCCCGAGCTATATTCGCCGCAAGCATGGCGAGGAACCCATCGACTACCTGCATCCGTTGTTGGAGGACGTCCTTAAGGAAACGTATGGCATTGCAATCTATCAAGAGCAGGTCATGGAAATTGCCCGGGTTCTGTCAGGCTATTCGCTTGGCGGCGCCGATCTGCTTCGCCGCGCCATGGGTAAGAAGATTCGCGCCGAAATGGAGGCGCAGCGAAAGAACTTCATCGACGGCGCGGTTGAAAATGGCGTTCATAAGGGGATAGCTGCGGATATTTTCGTTCAGGTGGAGAAGTTCGCCGGTTATGGTTTCAACAAGTCACATGCGGCAGCTTATGCCCTGGTCGCCTATCAGACAGCCTATCTCAAAGCGAATTATCCTGTAGAGTTTATTGCTGCATCGATGACTCTCGATGCCGGCAATACGGACAAGCTTGGCCAATTCCGTGTTGAACTGGAGCGCCAGAAAATCGAACTTCTCCCGCCGGACATCCAAAAGTCGGAAGTCTATTTTTCAGTGGAGACAACCGATGACGGGGAATCCGCTGTGCGCTACGCGCTGGCGGCCGTCCGGAATGTAGGCGCCGCGGCGATGGAACACCTGGTGCGTGAGCGGGAAGAGAACGGGGTGTTTAAGAATTTGTTCGAGTTCTCAGAGCGGCTTGAAGCTCAAGTTATGAACAAGCGGCAGATCGAGAACCTCGCGCGTGCCGGCGCCTTCGATGCAATTGTGCCGAACCGTCGCCAAGTCTTTGAAGCGGTCGAAATGCTTACGCGTTACACCCATGCAATGCAGAACGAGCGCGAGAGCAATCAGGTGAACCTGTTCGGTGACGGATTCGGCGATCAGGCGCGTCCGCCCCTACCGGATGTCGACGATTGGTCTACTGAGGCAAGACTGCATCAGGAACATGATGCGATCGGCTTCTATCTATCCGCACATCCACTGGAATCCTACCGACAAACCCTCAATCGCCTCGGTGTGGCCGATTGGGCAGATGTGCAGGCAGGGCGGGTCAGAGGTAGTCGGGTCGTTATGGCCGGTATCGTTTCAGCGCGAAAGTTCGTTAACTCCGCACGTGGTGGCAGATTGGCGTTTGCCCAGATGTCCGATGCAAGTGGCTCCTTTGAATTGATGGTTTTCTCCGAACTCTTAGCGAAGAGCCGTGACCTCCTTGAATCTGGTACACCTCTTTTGATTTCCGTCGATGTGCAGAAGCGTGACGACGATATTCGATTATCTGCCAGTTCCATTCAGGCGCTCGACGAGGCGGCGGCGGAAGCGGTCGCCGGTTTGAAGATTTTTTTCCGGGATGTTGACGCACTTCGTAGCTTATCGGGTGTCATGAATGAACACGGCACCAAAGGCCGAGGCCGGGTCAGTCTTGTGCTAGACAGGGATCTTCGGGAAATCGAGATTGATTTACCTCAGGGATATCAAATCTCGGCGCCCATGCGTTCGGCAATCAAGTCGATTTCCGGCGTTGTCGACGTTATCGATTTGTAGTTGCTGCGCTTGCAATAACTACCTTCAGCCATTATATCCGCGTCTATCACACACGTGAGCTTGCGGTACGCTTAACATATCATGCGTATTCGCTCCGGTGCCGATTACGGCCATGGCTCGCGGCGGATTAACCGGAGAAGGATAGAACCATGGCTATGCCATCTTTTTCGATGCGCCAATTGTTAGAAGCTGGCGTACATTTCGGTCACACCACGCGTCGTTGGAATCCTAAGATGGAGCAGTTCATCTTTGGCGAGCGGAACGGCGTTCACATTATCGATCTTGAACAAACCGTGCCGATGCTTCATAGGGCCATGGAGGCGGTTCGGGATGTCGCCGCAGGTGGAGGACGCGTTCTTTTCGTCGGCACCAAGCGTCAGGCAGCAGTGACAGTTGCCGGGTCAGCGTCTCGTTGCGGCCAGTACTACGTAAATCATCGTTGGCTTGGCGGCATGCTGACTAACTGGAAGACGATTTCCAATTCTATTAAGCGACTGCGCGTCCTTGAGGATCAACTTGCGGAAGAAGATATCGGCCTGACGAAAAGGGAACTCCTTAAAGTCGAGCGCGAACGGGCCAAACTCGATCAGGCCTTGGGTGGCATTAAGGAGATGGGCGGTCTGCCGGATATCCTGTTCATCATTGATACGAACAAAGAGGATATTGCAGTCAAAGAGGCCACGAAGCTTGGGCTTCCCGTGATCGGCGTCATCGACAGTAATTCTAGCCCGGAGGGTGTAACCTATCCGATCCCCGGTAATGACGATGCCATGCGAGCAATCGATCTTTATTGTGAATTGATTAGCGGTGCCGTATTGGACGGCTTGCAAGCTGAATTGGTCGGGAGTGTCGCCGATGCAGGTGAGCAAGAAGAGCCGGCTGCCGAGATTGTTCCAGAAGCCCGGGCCGAACAGGCAGAACCAGCCGCAGAGCCTGCACCAGAAGCTTCTGAGACGGAGGAGGCATCCGAAGAAGCTCCGGCTGAGGAAACGACCGAACCGGCAAGCGTGTAACCGCGGCAAACCGAGCTATCGGTTTCGGAATGTCGACGAATCACGTTATTTGAGAGGGATGAGATATGGCTGAAATTACGGCTAGTCTGGTGAAAGAGCTGCGCGACAAAACAGGCGCCGGCATGATGGACTGTAAGAAGGCGCTGGTGGAGACCGCCGGTGACCTTGAGGAAGCGGTGGACTTTCTGCGCAAGAATGGCCTTGCGGCCGCAGCGAAGAAGTCCGGCCGCGTGGCGTCGGAGGGATTGATTGGCGTTACGACCAAGGACGGAATCGGTGCATTGGTTGAAGTCAATGCGGAGACTGACTTTGTCGCCCGCAACGATGACTTTCAAAGTTTCGTATCGACGGTTGCCGGTATTATGCTCGATGGCGCCGGGAGCATCGAAGAGGCAGTCAATACGCCTTTCCCGGGCACGGAACGTTCGGTAGGCGAGCAATTGACCCACAATATCGCGACGATCGGCGAAAACATGAGCGTGCGACGCGGAGAAACGCTCTCCGTTCAGCAAGGTTGCGTCGTTTCTTACGTCCATAATGCCTTATCCGATGGTCTCGGGAAGATCGGCGTTCTCGTCGCGCTCGAATCGACCGGCGATAATGCAAGTCTGGAACAATTGGGGAAGCAGATCGCCATGCATGTTGCGGCCGCTCGGCCTGAAGCCTTATCGGTCGAAAGCATTTCGGCGGAATCGGTGGAACGTGAGCGTAATGTTCTGATCGAGCAGGCCAAGGCGAGCGGTAAACCCGACAACATCATCGAAAAGATGGTCGAAGGCCGTCTGCGCAAGTACTATGAGGAAGTGGCGTTGATGGAGCAGACGTTTGTGATAGACAACGAAACGAAGATTTCGAAGGTTGTCGAGAACGCCGCTAACGATGTCGGTGCGCCGATTTCCTTAACCGGTTTCGTGAGATATGAACTCGGCGAAGGTATAGAGAAGGCAGAAGCCGACTTTGCAGCCGAAGTCGCAGCCACACTGAACACATAAATTTATGAACCCATCCAACCCCCCATCCGGTTCCGAAGGAGAAGCCTGTAAGGCGAAGCGCGTTCTACTGAAGCTTTCCGGAGAGGCATTGATGGGGGGCTTGGAGTACGGACTTGAGCCTGAAATTGTCGATCGCATCGCTGCTGAGGTGCGCGATGTGGCTGATATGGGCGTCGAGATCTGCCTCGTAATCGGCGGCGGCAATATATTTCGCGGCGTCTCCGGTGCCGCCCGGGGAATGGACCGGGCGTCAGCTGATTACATGGGCATGTTGGCTACTGTGATCAACGCGTTGGCGATGCAGAACGCGCTGGAGCGAGCAGGCGTGGACACGCGCGTGCTCTCCGCGATTCCAATGCAGACCGTTTGCGAACCATATATCCGACGGCGCGCCGTCCGACACATGGAAAAGAATAGGGTGGTAATCTTCGCTGCCGGAACGGGGAACCCATTTTTCACGACCGATACCGCCGCCGCGCTGCGCGCATCCGAAATGAACTGTGATCTGTTGCTGAAGGCAACAAAGGTCGACGGCGTGTATAGCGCCGACCCAGTCGAGAACAAGGATGCGGAACGCTACGATAGCCTAAGCTATCATGATGTCTTGGCGCGGGACCTGAAAGTCATGGATGCTTCGGCAATTTCCCTGGCGCGGGAAAACAGCATACCTATCGTTGTGTTCTCGATATACGATAGAGGTGCATTCGCCGGCGTCATCAAAGGTGAAGGCCGACGCACGATCATTGACCATGGAGGTTAAGTCATGGCCGAGGTTGATTTAGACGACATTAAGCGACGGATGGGCGGCGCTCTGGACGCCCTGGACCGTGAGTTCAACGGCCTGAGGACCGGCCGCGCTTCCGCCAGCTTGCTTGAGCCACTAACCGTTGAAGCCTATGGATCGCCGATGCCTATCAATCAAGTCGGCACGGTCAACGTCGCCGAAGCGCGCCTTTTAACCGTTCAGGTTTGGGACCAGCAACTGGTCAAAGCGGTGGAAAAGGCGATCATCGAATCTGAATTGGGGTTAAACCCGCAAACGGAAGGCAGTCTGATACGCATACCAATTCCGGACCTTAGCGAAGAACGACGCGTTGAGTTGAAGAAGGTTGCTGGCCGCTACGCCGAACAGGGCAAGGTCGCCGTCCGAAATGTGCGCCGGGATGGAATGGACACGCTGAAGCTAATGGAGCGCGACGGCGAAATCTCGCAAGACGATCAGAAGTCGCAAGCCGATGAAATTCAGAAAATGACCGACGAGCATATAACGTTGATCGATGAATCGCTTGCTACAAAAGAAGCGGAGATTATGCAGGTCTAGAAATGGTTACCGTTTCTGCCGCTCAAAATGACGAAGCGATGCCGGCGCACATTGCCATTATCATGGACGGTAATGGACGCTGGGCGAAGGCGCGTGGTCTGCCGCGGGCGGAAGGACACCGAAGAGGCGCAGAAGCAGTTCGGCGTGTCGTGGAGGCCGCCTCAGAATTAGGTGTCTCGTATCTGACGCTGTTTGGTTTTTCGTCGGAAAATTGGAAGCGGCCCGAGCGGGAAATTGATGACTTGATGCTCTTGCTACGTTTGTATCTTCGGTCTGAAATTGCCGAAATGCACAAGAACAACATTCGGTTTCGGATGATTGGCGACCGCAACGCGCTGCCGAAATCTGTGATCGAATTGATCGATCACGCGGAATCGACAACCGCAAATAATACCGGACTCACGCTGGTTTTGGCGTTGAGCTATGGGGGGCGCCAGGAAATTGTCGCCGCTACAAAGGAATTGTGCGCTAAAGTGAGTGCAGGTGAGCTTGAACTGGAAGAAATCAACGACGAGCGGTTTGGCAGCCAACTTTTGACGCAGGCAATGCCCGATCCGGATCTCGTGATTCGTACCAGTGGAGAACAGCGCATCAGCAATTTCCTGCTTTGGCAGATCGCCTATAGCGAGTTCGTCTTTCTTGATGTGCTCTGGCCGGACTTTGGCGAAATTCAATTGCGGGACGCAATTACTGAATATCAGTCAAGAGAACGACGTTACGGCGCCTCCGCATCGCCGGCTTAGTTTGATGCTCGTGCTCAGAGTAGTGTCCTCAGCAATTGTCCTGCCGCCCGTAATCGCCGCCATTTGGTATGGCGGCGTTTTCTATTCGACCCTGCTGGCGTTCTTCGGTGCTGTCATGCTGCTCGAGTTATCGGATCTCTACAGCTTTCGCACGGCTTGGATAAAATTTGTCCTCATCGCAGCCGGAGCTTGCCTTCCAGTGGCATTCGAATTTCTGGGGGTGGCATCCTGTGGGCTTCTTGCTGCCTGCTCTGCGGCTGTTTTCTTATTTTCTTCCGATCAACGAGATTCTCTCGGAACGCGCTCGGTCTTTGCCTTCGCGGCGCTCTTGGCCTTCGCCGCACTGTTGTCTCTCCTTTTGATTCGGGAGATCGGTGGCGCCAACGCGGTTTTTTTTCTGGTTGCGGTTATCGCAGGGACGGATATCGGTGGATACTTCGTCGGCAAAACGATTGGCGGACCGAAACTCGCGCCTCGAATCAGTCCGAATAAGACTTGGTCCGGATTGATCGGCGGTATCGCACTTGCCGGCCTATTCGGAACGTTGTTGTTCATGAGCCCGATGTCGCCGTTGATAATGGATGAAGCGACAAATCAAACGAGTTTGACGACCCTCACCATCATCGCCTTGAGTACCGTGTTTGCTCCTGTAGCGCAGGCTGGGGATCTCTTGGAATCGTGGTTTAAGCGCAAACGTGACGTGAAAGATAGTGGCCGCTTAATTCCTGGCCACGGCGGCCTACTCGATCGTGTCGATGGGTACTTGACCGCAGCTCCACTGGCGGCACTAATGTTGTTAATGCATAAGTGGGGGTATATCGCGTGGCCGTGACTACGGAAGAACGTGCTATCGCGATCCCGGCGGAAGCGCCTAAATCCGTCACAATACTGGGATCGACGGGGTCGGTCGGGTGTCAGACGATAGATTTGCTTCAGCGTGAGCCCGAGCGTTACCGCATTGTCGCATTAACCGCCAATCGAAACGTCGAAGAGTTGAGCCGACAGGCGCGTGCTTTGCGCCCGGAATTCGTCGCTATTGCAGACTGCGAGTTCTATGACGAGCTGAAAGCCAATCTTTCCGGATCTGGGATCGTAGTCGGTGCGGGACCAAGCGGCATTGTTGAGGCCGCTGACGCGAATGCTGAATGGGTTATGGCGGCAATCGTCGGTGCGGCCGGTTTGAAGCCAACGTTACAGGCCGTCAGAAGAGGGGCCACGGTCGCCCTTGCGAACAAGGAATGTCTGGTGTGCGCCGGCGAGTTGCTTATGTCGGAGATGGAGCGGTGCGGGTCGACGTTGTTGCCGGTAGATTCGGAGCATAATGCGATCTATCAGGTCTTTGATTTCGAACGCGTTGAGGCAGTCGAAAAACTTACACTGACGGCATCTGGGGGGCCGTTTCGGTTGTTTAATATGGAGGAAATGCGCAGCGTTACTCCAGATCAGGCTGTCGCCCATCCCAATTGGAAAATGGGTGCCAAGATATCCGTCGATTCAGCGACGATGATGAACAAGGGACTCGAAGTCATTGAAGCACATCATATTTTTTCGATGCCGGAGGAATGTATCGACGTAGTGGTGCATCCGCAGTCCGTAATTCATAGCATGGTGGCTTACGTAGACGGCTCTGTCTTGGCGCAGTTGGGGACGCCGGACATGAGAACACCGATCGCTTATACATTGGCTTGGCCATCGCGGATCGCGACACCTTCTGAACGCCTCGACCTGGGCATGATTGGACGTCTCGACTTCGAAACACCTGATCCTGAGCGTTTTCCCGCGCTTCGACTGACCCGCGAGGCTCTGCGCGCCGGCGGCTCCGCCTCTACGGTTTTGAATGCCGCCAATGAAATTGCTGTCGCCGCCTTCCTTGCAGAACGGATTGGATTTCTTGAAATCGCGTCGGTGGTTGAAGAAACGATGGCAGCCATTAACTACGGGAGACTGGCCGGTCTCGACGATGTCTTTCTTCTTGACGACAAGGCGCGTCAGGTGTCGGGAGAAATCGTTGACAAACTTGCTGGTTCGTAGCCGTAAGCACCCGGATCTGATGGATTTATGGAACTACTGTCGACCATAATCGATTACGCATTGCCCTTTCTGTTCGTTCTGACCGTCTTGGTCTTTTTTCACGAACTTGGCCATTACCTGATCGCGCGTCTAAACGGTGTTCGGGTCGAGGTCTTTTCTGTGGGGTTCGGACCTGAGTTATTTGGCTGGACCAATCGAGCGGGTACGCGCTGGAAATTCAGCATGATTCCTCTAGGTGGTTACGTAAAGATGTTCGGCGAAAACACGACGCCCGATGGAGTGAATCAGGCTTCGTTATCCGACGCAGATCAAAATATTGCGTTCCACACGAAAACAGTTGGCCAGCGGGCAGCGATCGTATTTGCTGGACCGGCCGCCAATTTTCTATTGGCGATCATCACATTCGCGTTGCTATTTGTATTCGTGGGTCAGCCCTTTACATCTCCCGAGATTGGAAAAGTTCACCCGAATAGCGCCGCTGAGCGAGCTGGCCTGCAAGCTGGAGATATCTTTGTCGAAGTCGATGGACGAGACATTGATCGCTTTGAAGAGGTTCAACAAATCGTAGTCCTGAATATCGGCGATCCGCTTAGCATTATAATCGATCGCAATGGCGAGCAACTCAAGCTGTCCGCTCGCCCGGAAATCATCGAACGGAAAGACCGTTCGGGAAATATTCATCGTCTTGGAATTTTGGGAGTATCGAGTAAGGGCAGGGACTATGTCCATCATTCTCCAGGCACCGCGATATGGAGGGCCGTCCTGGAAACGGGTCATCTTACAGTCGGAACCCTAAAAGCAGTTGGCCAGGTCATTTCCGGTCAGCGCGAAACGAAAGAGTTGGGCGGCCCCATCAAGATTGCCCAAATTTCGCACGATTTTGCCCAAGTCAGCCCTGATTCATTGCTGTGGCTAATTGCATTATTGTCGATAAATCTCGGGCTTTTGAATTTATTCCCCATCCCTATGCTCGATGGTGGTCACCTCTTGTTCTATGCCTATGAAGCCGTGGCGGGACGCCCATTAGGGGAGCGCGCACAAGAAATTGGCTTAAGAATTGGGCTGGCGCTCGTTATTTCACTCATGGTATTCGTTACTTTAAATGATCTGATAAACCTTTAATTTACACGGAATTACATTTAACTTATTCTCGGCTGCTACAGAAAGATTTAGGAGGATTTTACTTGCGGCTTCGCGGCTTAATTCAGGTAATTGTAGCTGTATTCTCAGTAGTGGCGACCACTTCGGCTGCATTAGCGCAGTCTAGCGGAGTGCCGACCATTCTGCCGCCGGCTCCTCGCGCAGGTTCCACACCACTGGCTCCGACACTAGATAGCGGTCCCCGGATCAAAAAAGGTGGCATCACGGTTAGTGAAGTCATCGTCGAAGGCACGCAGAGAATCGAGCCCGATACAGTCCGGTCGTATATGACCATTAAGGCTGACGAAATTTACACCGCCCGTAGAGTTAATCAGTCACTTAAGACACTGTTTGCGACTGGATTATTTGCGGACGTGACGATCCGCCGCCAAGGGACCGTTGTTGTTGTTAAAGTGGTCGAAAATCCAATTATTAATCGTATCGCATTTGAAAAGAACGCCGAAATTGATGACGAAACCCTAGGGGCAGAGGTGCAGTTGCGACCTCGAATCGTCTTCACGCGGAAACGGGTCCAAAGTGACGTAAAGAGACTGCTCGAGCTATATCGGCGAGCAGGTTACTTCACAACAAAAATTGAGCCAAAAGTAATTCAGCTACCGCAAAACCGAGTTGATCTTGTCTTCGAGTTCGACGAAGGTAAGGAAACATCCATTTCGCATGTTGTGTTTGTCGGCAATCGCTTCTTTTCGGATGACGCTTTGCGCGACGTCATTCAAACGAAAGAAGATCGTTGGTATAGGTTCCTGTCCAGTTCCGACACTTACGACCCGGATCGTCTTACTTTCGACCGAGAATTACTGCGACGATATTACCTAGAAAATGGATTCGCGGATTTTCGCGTCGTGTCGGCGGTGGCTGAGTTGACCGCCGACCAGAAGAACTTCTTTGTTACTTTTACTCTCGCAGAAGGCGAACGGTTCAAGTTTGGAGAGATTGAGAGTACATCGCGCATTAAGGAAATTGAGGCGGCGGAACTCAAATCACTGATTAAAATTGAACCCGGTGACTGGTATAGCGCCTCTGACGTGGACGATACTGTCTTGGCGCTTACAAATTTGGCGGGTGATCGCGGTTTTGCCTTTGTGGAGGTGCGTCCCATCGTCGACAGGGACCGCGAGAATCGCATCATAAACGTGACTTTTGAGTTACAAGAAGGTCCCAAAGTCTTCGTTGAACGCATTGATATTGCAGGAAATGTGCGGACGCTTGATTCAGTTATTCGTCGGGAATTCCGGCTTGTCGAGGGTGATGCATTTAACGCGGCTAAATTGCGACGATCGCGCCAAAGAATTCAAAATCTTGGCTACTTCGGGAAGGTTGAAGTCAACAATATTGCCGGCTCAGAAAGCGATAAGACAATTATCGAGGTGGATCTGCAAGAACAGTCCACTGGCGAGGTGAGTCTAGGATTTGGATTTTCGACCGCAGAGGGCGGACTTGTTGACGCCGGTATTACGGAGCGAAATTTCCTCGGGCGTGGACAGAAAATAAAGGCTAAATTCACGTTGTCCCAGCGCAGCCAAAACGTCGACCTCGGCTTCACAGAACCCTATTTTTTCGACAGAGATATTTCAGCCGGTGTCGACCTCTTCAAGCAGGAGAGGGATAACTCGGATGAAAGTTCCTTCACGAGCAAGCGATTGGGCGTCGGATTTAGGCTCGGATATGAAATCAACGAAGAATGGAGGCAACGCCTCCGTTATATCGTCCGGAAAGATGAGATCGCGGAGGTGGATGATGGCGCGTCATTCTTTATTCGCCAACAAGAAGGAAAATCCACGACATCTATGATAGGGCAAGACCTGACACTTGATTTACGGAACAGCAAAATTGATCCAACGTCCGGGTACCTATCTCGCATTAGTACCGATATCGCTGGTCTTGGCGGGGCTGCAAAATACTTACGGGCGCGATTGGAAAACACGTATCACTATCAAATCGCAACCAATTGGGTTTTTCACTTAATTGGAGAAGCTGGCCATATGGTCGATTTTGGCGAAGACATTCGAATAAACGACCGCTTCTTTATCGGAGGAGAAAGTCTTCGTGGCTTTGAGGAATCCGGTATCGGTCCGCGCGTTGCGGGTACGAATGACGCTTTGGGCGGACAGAGCTATGCAGTTGGAACGGTGGAGTTAAGCTTCCCGTCGGGA
>DJKK01000232.1 GCA_002434595.1 Alphaproteobacteria bacterium UBA6544
GCCGCCGTCATCAAGGCGTGTGCCAGCTCGCGGCCTTTTGGGTCGCGCACGTTCAGAGCAATCGATTTCTTGCCCTTGTTCAGGCCCGCCCAATAGAGGCTCGTCCCGTCCTCGGTCACTGGCCAGCGATTGTAATCGAGGCCACCGCCAATGGGATCGATGCGAATTACCTCCGCCCCCATCTGCGCCAATGTGAGGCCGGCATAGGGGGCGGCGATAAAAGCGGAGACTTCGATCACGGTCATGCCTGCAAGCGGTCCGGGCATTCTTGGCTTCCTTTGTGTCTGGGATTTATGGTTCAGTCCGTATCGGCGAAGCGGGCGACGGAAAAGGACTCGATCGGCAAGGATGACTTGCCCTCATCAATCAACTCGGCAATCAGTTTGCCGACGATCGGGCTGAGCTGGAAGCCATGTCCGCTGAACCCAAACGCGTGATAGGCATCCTGAGAATTGAGACTGGGCCCGATGACCGGAATCTCATCAGGCATGAAACCCTCGAGACCACACCAAGTCCGCGCGACCGGGACGGATTTCAGCTGCGGGAAAACACGGGTCACCACACGCGCGCTCGCTGCCAGCGCACGGGGATCTGGTTCGGCTGTCTCCGCGTCCCGGTCGGGATGACCGAGATGGCCACCCCCGATGACTAGCGTTCCTTCCGGAGCCTGCTTGAAGGAGAGACCGCCGCTCGCGAGGCCACAGACAGGATCGATGAAGTGGGGTATCCGTTCGGTCACCATCATGGTGAGTGCCTTTGCCGTCAGGGGAGCGTGATCGCCCAGCATGGCCGCGATCTTATCACCCCAGGCGCCCGAGCAATTGACTACGACCGGCGCCTCGAAGCGCGCCTCCCCGGCGCGGACCTGCCACATGTCTCCCTGCCGTTCGATCCCGTCGACCCCGTCGCCCTGGTGATACGAGACCCCTTCGGCGATGGCCCGTCGCCAATAGGCGCGTGATGTCAACATGGGATTGGCCGCCCCGTCGTCCCGGCAGACGATGGCCCCGACGCAATGCTCCGCCACCGCCGGAACCAGCCGCCGCAATTCATTGCCGCCTACAAATTCCTCATGATCGAAGCCGAGCGCCCGCACGCTCTCGACGCGGGCTTTCAGTTGTTTCATCTCGGCCTCGTTCTCGGCCATCTTCACTTGGCCAACCTTGTGGAACCCACAATGGTGGCCGATGAAACCCTCTATTTCATGCCAGACTTCCATCGCCGCCACGGAGAGCGGGATTTCCGCCGGATGGCGGCCAAGGCGCCGCACACCGCCGGCGTTCACGCCGGAGGCGAACCGGCCGGGAAATCGTTTTTCAACAACACGGACGGAATATCCCCGGCGCCGCAAATGAAGCGCCGTCGAACTGCCATGCAGGCCGCCGCCGATAACGACGACATCGGTCGATTCCATAATCATGTTTCGCAATCTATACCGGCGTTGCAAAACGGTCACCCTCTTGAAATCTTTTGTTAATCGGTTAGGCGTAGAGAAACCGAATGGACAATATGACAATGAACAGAAAGATTCCGCTCGAGGGCCTCAGCAATTTCAGGGACCTTGGGGGCTATGAGGCCGGCGATGGCCGCACCGTGAAATGGCGGCGGATTTTCCGCTCCGACACCCTCGCCAGCCTCTCCGATAACGATATCCGGACAGTCGAAAAACTTGGCATTTCCACGGCATGCGACCTGCGTTATGGCGACGAACGGCGGAACGAGCCGTCGCGCCTGCTCGGCCATCAGGACATCGAGGTCTTAGAGCTCGGCTTCGACAAGCGGCCCGGAGAATCGTTTCTCGACTCCCTAATGGAGTTCGAGGAGGCCGCGGACGCGGCACAGACCTATTTGCTCGATAACTACCGCCAGTACCCTTTCATGTATGCGCGGGCTTATCGCCAGGTTTTCAGTCAACTGCTGGACGGAAAGCGGATCATCATTCACTGCACGGCCGGAAAGGACCGCGCGGGATTGGCGTCGGCCCTTGTGCTGCGTACCCTTGGGGTGCGGAAGGAGATCGTGCTGTCGGACTATCTGCTGACCAACGAGCATTGGGACCGCGGTGGCCGGGAGCGCCCGGGCATGGATCCCGCAACCGTTGCCATGATCTTCAGTGCGCGTGAGGATTATTTCCGATCCGCTTTCGATGGCATTGCGGAGCGCTACGATACGCTTCAGGAATACCTGACCCATGAGGTCGGCTTGAGCGAGACCGAACGCGCCCAATTGCAGCACATGTATCTGGAATAACCAGCCAGATGGTCGCAATGCCAAGTTGCTCAGGTGGGAAACTCATTGCATTGAGTGCGGCGAGAAGTTCACGTTCTAAACAAACAAGAGCAAGTTCAGACCGCTATTAAGGTATAGGCCGCACGCATCCAATCACGCCATTCCCAACAATGTTATTTCGCTTAAACTTACCGACTTTTTTTGTTAACTCTTCAGTGACCGCGAACTTTATATGTATCTGAAAATGCACTCATTGAATTCGCTCTCATTGAGAGAGCAACTAATTTGGGGCATTCGATGGCCGGCACATCATTGGGCCGCACCTGTTTAATTGCATCCAAAAATACTACGGCTGACACATCTGCTTGTGTAATTTTTTCACCATTAATCCAGGGCGTCATGGCCAAATTATCAACCGCTTCCATCCCATCTTTTGTTTGTTGATGCAATTGATCGAGCCAAGGCTGATGTATTTTATCTTCGGGTCTTTTCTCAACTTCATAAACAGCTGAAACAGTTTTTTCCATGGCACCGTTTAGAATGCCGATTTGCGTCATCACTGTTGTTCTTTGCTCAAAATCTGAGGGAATTAGTGACTTTTTTATACCAACCAATCGATCCAAATAATCAAGGATTGCTATGCTATCGATGAGCAAGGCGCCTGCGTCTGTTTCGAATGCCGGAACTCGCCCTAATGGGTTCTTACTTCTAAGTTCCGATAATTGTGCCGCATTTGATGTTTTTAATTCAATATTCGTAAATTCCAGATCATAAAGTTTTAACGTGGTCGCGATTCGACGAACAAATGGGGAGGTATAGCTTCCATACAATATCATTATAACGCCTCTCATTTTATTTTGGCAGTCAGTGTTCGGTAATCCGCTAGTAATCTCAATAATACCACTCTGCCATCCAGTAACGTCCTTATTTCGCACAAACAGCTTTCGAAACATATGCTTCTCAAGTGCACATAAAATTCATTAAACCAACCGAAAAAGAACGACCCTGATAAAGCAGCTATAGCAATTTGCCGTGCTGTAAATGCTGATAGTGGACGTAAGCCAGCAGGCGTCGAGAGGAGAATCGCCAAAAATAAACCTCTGTTTTATAGAGATAAAATGGCGCGCCCGGGAAGATTCGAACTCCCAACCTTTTGGTCCGTAGCCAAACGATCTATCCAGTTGATCTACGGGCGCATGGCTAAAGTAAATATCACAAATAATAAATATCTGCCAATTGTCTATATTTAAGGT
>DJKK01000200.1:0-271 GCA_002434595.1 Alphaproteobacteria bacterium UBA6544
CCGACGGCGCTGCTTTTATCTCGCAATCCAAAATCACTAGATATGTCAGACGTCTACGGACAATTCCTGGTATCGTAGAAGAAGAATACGTCAGACGCGCTGCCCCTGCAATTCTATTGCAATAGTGCTGCATATTAAACGGCATAAAGTGGCTAATGTGAGGGGCTATAACTTGCAGCAAACTCGCACCGATATTGTTGCTGGGAGACATTTGTGACACGGTCAAACCATCGACGGCCCTCTTTCCCAACATCACCAAACTGCGCTTGCG
>DJKK01000200.1:634-762 GCA_002434595.1 Alphaproteobacteria bacterium UBA6544
TTCTCGACCAGCAGCGGAGCAGTGCATGAGCAACCAGAAGAAACGGTCCCGATGCTTTCGCTTCGCGCGCGCCAAGGTCTGAGCGACAGCAAACGAATTGTTATTGCGGTTGCTTTCGGAACCGTTCC
>DJKK01000200.1:1124-4803 GCA_002434595.1 Alphaproteobacteria bacterium UBA6544
TTAAGCTGCCGTTTGAAAGCGAGCCCTGAAGCGACAGCTTTGCGCCCTCATTTCAGTCATTCAGCGCGCAGTCTGACAACCCTGAAAGCGGACGACCATCGAGCACACTCGAATGGCGGCGGGCGCTAGTTCCCGTCCTTCGCTGCTGTACAGGGGGAAAGACGGGCATCTGGCGAGCTGTTGCCAGTCGAGCGATCGACTCGCGTCGGAGGAAGCGTTGGGAAAGCAGAGAGACCGATCCAAACTGCCCGCGAACGCTAACCAAAGTTCGCCGATCATGCGTTCTATCGCACTAGTGAAATCAGCAACTTATCGCATATTTTCCCGGTGGAGATATTGTCCAAATTCGCTAGGATATACGTTCTAGGGGGCAATGGACCAACTGCTTCAGTTTGATTTGGCCTGGATTGTTCCAACGGGCGCCGCTTTGTTACGACCAGTGATGGTAATCCTGACTTCAACACCCTACTATCAGATTGCCGCATAAGGATTTTCAAGTAGGGCCGATCGATGCCAGCAGTGTTTGTTCACGTTTCCGATATTCATTTTGGACAGGAGCGTGATCACGTCGTTCACATCCATGACGACGTAAAAAGGGAACTCATAGCTGATGCATCTGAAGTCGTCGCGTCGCTTACAGCGGGAGTGGCGCAAGGAGTTCTTGTGACCGGAGACGTGGCATACTCCGGTACGTGGGAGCAGTATGAAGCAGCAGGCGAGTGGCTCGACAAGCTCGCTGCCGGGATTGGGTGCGAGATACATCGAGTGCAGATGGTACCGGGCAACCACGACCTTGATCGCGACAAGCTCTCCGTCGGCGGCTCCAAATTGCTCGAATATATTCGTGAAGGAGGGGCCGCCGAGTACGAAGAAGTAATCGCCAATGAGAATGATCGGAGTACTCTGTTCTCGAGATTCGAGGACTACGGTCGCTTCAGCGTAGGATACAATTGCGGTCTGGATGACGAGGCCAAATATGCCACAAACTTGCGCATCGAGGTCGGGCCCGGCCGATGGATCCGATTTGTCCGTCTAAATTCAGCCCTTCTTTGCCATGGAAGGGAACGAGAGGAGCCGGCAGAGCTGATGATCGGTGCGCGCCAGTTCACCATTCCGCGCCCCGTCGCCGGAGAAGAAATCGTTGTCCTCGTTCACCATCCGCTTCATTGGTATAAAGATGCGCAGGAAGTGCGACAGTATGTTGATAGTCGTGTGAGAGTATTTATCTCAGGTCACGAGCATGATCCAAAAGTGCAAGTAAATAAATTTGATGATAATTGTGACGTTATGATGCTCGCGGCGGGTGCGGCAGTACCGTTCAAATCGGACGACACTTACACCTACACCTACAACATAATTGAATTCGATTGGGATGAGTCCAGCGATAGTCTATCCGTGGCGATACATCCGCGCACATGGAATCCGGCAAAAACGTCATTCGAAGCCGACAACAAGCGCCTTGGCGGTAGTGAGCCACAGTTCATATTGGGTTCGCCGAATTTTCGGAAAGCCGGGTTGGCAGCAGTGGATAGCGGGCCGAAGCCCAGTGCTGATACTCCGGATCATGTGCCCGAGCATGTAGAATTTGTGCCCACGGAGGACGCCGAGGTCGACACAGAGGAGACAGCAACAATGCCGTCCGATGTCGAAGGCTACGAATTAGCCCTGCTGCGATTCTTTCGGGACCTGTTTGAGAGTGACCGATTGCGGATTCTGTTGGCTTTAGATGCCATCCCAGCCGAATCTAATGAACGAATGAACCAAGGCATGGAGCGCAAGCTATTCGACTGGCTTGTACGGGAAGGTCGCCTTCCCGAAATAATTGAAATGACTGATAGGCTCATTGCCGAACGAAACGAGGGGGAAATGTGATGGACAACCTACCAGTTCACATGAGGATTGCGATGCTTACGCCGTCGAATGAAGACGTAGACTCGCGTAAAGCCGCCATCAGCACATTATCCTCAAAATGGGGTAAGCTCAACCAAATCGCTGATATTTTGGCTAAGGCAGAAATGATCGCGGCATCGCTGGGTGGTGACGGGCAGCCCGCTGAAAGCCTTGGTATGGAAGTTCAAAATGCTGTGCAGAAAAAAGCTTCTGCCTTTCTCTTCACTGAGAGTCCGCTCGAGGTCGGCATTTGTGCGGGTGTCGCTGCCTTATCCATACTGGAAGAGCCGCTCAGCACCAGTGGGTGGACCACGGTCGATGTCTATTCGAATGCCTTGTGGTCATCGCTCGGCTTTCAACCACCACTGCAAGATGAAAAGCGTGAGAAGCTGCGACAAGAAGTACTCGAATTAGCTCAGAAGCGAAGTCGCGAGGCCGCTGAAAAAGTCCGTGAGCGTAAAGCTGTTCCCGACATGGCAGATTTGACCGTCACGATCGAGGAGGGCGAAGAGGAGACGAAAACCGAGACGAACTTCAAAAAAGCAAGCGGAGCTACCATTGAAGCACTTCGCCGGAACGCCGCACTTGATCGGGAAGAGCTCGATTTCCTTTGGTGGGTGCAGCTAAGCCGTAGCAGGTTGCTGAATCGGCAGTTCGCGAGCATGCCAGAACCGTTGCGTCTTGTGACGTCTGGAATTGAGGCGGCCAATCAGCTGCGCCGCCTCCCCGCAGATCTACACTATGAGCTAGTGCTCCGCACAGTCGAAGATGACCCCGAAATTGATCTGCCAGAACTTATCGAGATTATCGGAGATGATCGTGCAGAGCTTGCAGGGGCGGTAAATACAACTCGCATTGCTCAACATCCGACCATTTTCCCGTTTCTCCATGCCCTCTCGACCGGCGAAGCTGGTGGAGTGGCCGCTAATGAGAAACGAAAGGCGTCAACATGGGCAGGCCGAGCTCTGCTTGAAGCTGGTCTGATCCGCATGTGCGAAAATGGATTAATGAAACTGTGACCGGCGTCTGCGACTTCGATGGCTGTACGGTCGGAGAGACCGGCGTTTGCGCGTTGGAGCGCGATCCGGCTTCTTGCGAGCATCACGTTGGGAAGGAGCCGTCGGAATCCGCCGATGGAGCTGAAGACGAGAATGATCAGTCGGACCTAGCCACTATTGGCGCCCCGGTGCTTGAGCATCAAACGGGTATGTCGGCGTTTCCAGCTAGCCGGACGCTAGGACCAGATGCGATCTCCAAGATGATGGCGTCGCGTTACGTAAATGTAATAGGCATCCTAGGCGATCCCGAAGCGGGTAAAACGGCGTGTCTCGCCAGTCTGTACCTTATGATCTCAAACGCCAAACTGGCAGGATGGAACTTTGCAGACAGTAAAAGCCTTAAGGCTTTCGAGGACATTGCGCGAGGGGCGCGAGAATGGGATGCTGGCAATCCTCCCGACCAAATGACCGTACACACGGAACTCTCCGACGACCGCCAGCCAGGGTTTCTGCACTTGCGCCTCGTTCGTGAGTCAGACGGTCGGCGCGTTGATCTGGCTCTTCCAGATCTACCTGGAGAATGGACAACTGAACTGATCGGGACTTCCCGAGTTGACCGCTTCGAATTTATGAAGTCAGCCGAGGTTATTTGGATTGTTCTCGACGGACGAGCCCTTGAAAGCAAGGAGCGACGGCAAGGGGTAATATCGCGAGTGGGCCAACTCGCGGGACGAATTGTCACGCTATTCAGCGGCAAAATACCAAGGCTGGTGCTCGTAACTACGCATCGG
>DJKK01000220.1:0-5420 GCA_002434595.1 Alphaproteobacteria bacterium UBA6544
TGACCGATGACTACGATTCTTACTGCGATCTGGCGTTCGACCGCATCGCGGCTCTCGGCGTCGCGTACCAAGACCGAGCCGTTGGCGATGCCTTGCCGCCACACCACTTGTTCCGCCCCACATTCGAGTCCTGGTATGCTGCGCTCTCCGGCATGGAACCGGATCGCAGTTCCGCGCATGACGACTGGCAGTACCGTGACGATACCGGCGACAAACGGGTCAGGTGCGGATACGGCACACTACTGGCCCGATACTCCACCGGCATTCCGGCTGAAACCGCCACGCCGGTCCGGCGCATCGATTGGTCGGGACCCGGTCTTGCGATCGAGACAGACCGAGGCCGTCTAGAGGTACCGGTCGCGATCGTGACGGTCTCGAATGCCGTCCTCGGACAAGAGGTGATTACCTTCACACCGGCATTGCCGGATACCCTCCTCGATGCGGTTGAAGGAATCCCCCTCGGCGAGGCTGAGAAGGTCGCCATCGCTTTCGACCGCGACATCTTCGGCTTGGAGGATGCGCACCTGACATTCCTGCACACGACACCCGAAATCGCCCGATTTCAGATCAGACCCTTCGGAGAGAATATCGCCGTTGCCTACATGGCGGGACGCTTCGCCCGCGACATAGCCGCGGCGGGTGGGGCGGCCATGACCGATTTTGCAATCGACCAGCTTGTCGAGGTCTTCGGTTCGACGATCCGGCGGGAAGTCACAAGTACAAAGACGACGGGTTGGTGCGCCGACCCCCATATTGGCGGCGGGTATTCGTCCGCCGTACCGGGTGCCGCGGAAGGGCGAAAGCTGCTTGCGGAGCCTCTCGGCGATCGCTTGTATTTTGCAGGTGAGGCTCATGCGGTCGACGCGTACGGCACGGTGCATGGCGCCCATCGTTCGGGCGTCGAGACGGCGGGCCGGATTCTCTCTCGGCTGAGGCGCTGATCCTAGGCTTCCCTCCTGCGGGCGGGCGCGCCATGTTTATGGAACAGCAATTCGCTTCGGAGGATTTGAGATGGCGCTCGATCAGACGCATACGAAAGACGAATCGGTTCTGGAAATCCTCGCCAATTGGGCCGCGGAGACATCCGCGGAATGGCCTGAATTGGCGAGCGAAAGGACGGCACAAGCCATCGAAGACACCGTCGCCTGCATGGTTGCCGGAGCGGACGACCTTAGTCCGGTCAAGGTGCGCAAAGGTATCATCCATTGGGGAAGCGGGACCTCCTCGGTCGTCGGACAAAGCGAAAAAGCGCCAGCGCCCTGGGCGGCGATGGCCAATGGAGCCGCCGCGCACGCGCTCGACTACGACGACAACGTTCAGGTAGTGCTCGGGCACACCTCGGCGGTGCAAGTGCCGGCGCTGTTGGCGCTGGGGGAGGCCGTCGGCGCCAGCGGAAAACAGGTCGTCGACGCCTATATCGTCGGATTCGAAATCAGCATGGTGCTCGGCCGGGGCGTTAACTGGTCACACTACAATATCGGATGGCATTCGACCTCGACGATCATCGAGATCGCCACCGCGGGCGCCTGTGCCCGGTTGCTCGGGCTGGACCGGGTCGGAATGGCACACGCGCTCAGTCTCGGCACCTCCATGGCGGGCGGGCCGAAGGCGCAATTCGGCTCGATGGCCAAATCATTCCACGCCGGCCTGGCGGCGCAACAGGCCATAACGTCGGCGCAACTCGCCGCGGCCGGTCTCGAGGGACGAATGGAGGTGCTAGAAGCACCGATGGGTTTCCTCGAACTCTTCGGAGGCAAGTTTCCGCCAGGATGGGAGAGTGCACTCGACGGTTTCGGAGAGACGCTCGCGATTCTGGAGCACGGTATCGTCCCCAAACGCCATCCCTGCTGCGCATCAACCCACAAATGCCTTGATGCCATCCTCGATTTGCGGCGGGAACACGGCTTCACGGCGGAGCAGGTCGACAGCGTCCATACGGTCGTTGGCAGTTCAAACAAACGCAACCTGTCCTACGACGACCCGCAGAACGACCGGGAAGCTAAGTTCTCCATGCAATACTGCTTGGCGCTCGGCCTGGTGAAGGATCATCTTCGGATTGCCGATTTCGCTCCTGAAGCCGTATCCCGACCGGAGCTCCGCGCCCTCATCCCGCGGATCACGATGGATGCGTTTTCCGTGGAACGCGAACGAGCGGGCGAGACACCTCCAGATCACGAAGTGACGGTTCGCCTTAAGGACGGAACCGTCTTCGAAGCGACCCGTGCACACCCGCGCGGCACGATCCACGACCCGTTCGACGCAGCGGACCGTGCGGCGAAATACGCCGACTGCATAGCCGGAAAGCTGGACGATAGCGACGGCGCGGCTCTTGCCGATGTGCTCACGCGGTTTGAGGCGGTTGACGATCTCGACGAGGTCATGCGCTTCCTTCGATTCGACGCGGGGTAGGGAAATTGGGACAGACGATTACTGAAAAGATTTTATCCTCTCATTCCGGACAGCCTCGGGTCTCGCCCGGCGATATAGTGATGGCGGACCTCGACCTCGTGGTCGACCTTGATATCGTCTTCGGTATCACAGGGGGACACCAGACACCTACCCGCGTCTTCGACCCTGATAAGATCGTCGTGGTGGCAGATCATACCGTGCCGGCCCCCAGTATCGCGGCCGCGAATGCGATGAAGCGTATGCGGGCGTTCGTCGAGCGGTTCGGGATCGAGAAGTTCTATGCGGAAGGGCGCCATGGAATCGCGCATGTGGTGCTAGGAGAGGACGGCCTGGCGCTCCCGGGCATGACGCTCGCTTGCGACGATTCCCATTCCTGCTCTTCCGGAGCGCTGAATTGCCTGGCACGGGGTCTCGGCCTAGCGGACATGATGTATGCCCTCTGCAAGGGTCAGGCGTGGTACATGGTCGGGTCGACTATAAAAATTATTCTGGAAGGTGAACTGAGCGAACGCGTTTACGAGCGGGATATCCTGCATCACATTGCACACATTCACGGAGCCTTTCCCGGACACAACCTCGAATGGGACGGTGATGCCGTCGCGGCAATGCCCATGCAGGGCCGCTTTACGCTTGCAACATTGTCGGCCGAACTCTCAGCGGAGTTCTCTCTTTTCCCTTACGATGCAGTGCTCGCGGCATACCTGAAGGATCGGGCATCGAAACCATATGACCCGGCCGCACCGGACCCTGATGCCAACTACGAAGAAACGATCCGGATTGATGTTTCGGCGCTTGAACCGTTGGTTGTCCTGCCGAACAAGGTTGCACACAACGCCGCGCCCGCGCGAGAGCTTGGCGAAGCGAAGATCGACCAGGCCTTTATCGGTTCCTGCGCGAATGGACGGATCGAGGATTTCGCAGTCGCGGCCGAGATACTCGATGGCCGACAGGTGGCTCCCAGCGTTCGAATGATCGTAACACCCGGCAGCCAGTCCGTCCTCAAGGAGGCAATAGCGGAAGGCTATGTCGAAACGCTGATGAATGCGGGCGCGGTCGTCACGAATTCGACCTGCGGCGCGTGTTACGGCGGACATATGGGTGTCCTCGGAGACGGCGAGGTCTGCATCACTGCAAGCACACGGAACTTTCAGGGCCGAATGGGAAGCCCGAAAGCGGACATCTATCTCGGCTCGCCAGCGACAGTAGCGGCGTCGGCGGTTCGGGGTATCATTACCGACCCGAGGGAGCTTTAGACTATGGCTTTGCAATTGGAAGGAACGGCCTGGATCTTCGGCGACGACATCAATACCGACCTGATTTTGCCGGGCGCCGCATTCCTGCTGCCGGTGGAAGAACAGGTAAAATATTGTTTCTCTGCCAATCGGCCGGGTTGGATCGACGAAATGCAGCCCGGCGACATCGTGGTCGCGGGGCGGAATTTCGGGCTCGGCTCGGCCCGACCCATCGGTAATGTTTTCGCGCGGCTGGGGGTTGCCGGGATTGTTGCGGCTTCCTTTAACGGTCTCGGCCTGCGCAATTGCGTCAACTACGGCATTCACGTTCTGCCGTGCCCGGATGCCGGCCGGATTGTCTCTGACGGTGACCGCATATCAGTGGATTGGCAGGCGGGAACCGTGCGCAATCTTTCGCGCGACGGAGAGGCTTTCGGCAAGCCGGTTCCTCAGGCACTTCTTGACATCGCGGAAGCCGGTGGTGTCATTCCGGTGCTGCAGGCGGAAGGGCTGCTCGAAGCGGCCGAGAACGCATAAATATGCCATGGCTCTTTTCCTGTCGGGGTGGACACCTTAAATAATCCGTTGCCATGGGTGAATTTCTCGACACAAAAGGTCTCGCCTGTCCACTGCCCGTTCTCAAGACGCGCCGTACACTGCGCAATTTGCCGTCCGGCGAAATCCTCACGGTCGAAGCAACTGATCCAGCATCGGTGATCGACTTTACCCACTTCTGCGACACGACCGATCATGAAATGGTCGAGCATGCAGAAGTCGCCGGCGTCTTCACGTACGTGATTCGCTGCGGCGGCTGATGTTGCGCCCGGAGGAATTCCACGACGCCATCGAAGAAGCGTCTGGACGGATCGCCCCCTATATACGGCGTACACCAACCATGGCATTTAATGCCGGTGATCTGGGTGTGCCATCACCAGCCTACCTCAAGCTAGAATGCCTCCAGCACACTGGGTCCTTCAAAGCACGGGGCGCTTTCAACAGGCTGTTGAGCAACGATGTGCCCGCCGCCGGCGTAATCGCTGCTTCGGGCGGAAATCATGGCGTCGCTGTCGCCTATGCGGCGCAAGCCCTCGGGCACAAGGCGGATATATTCGTGCCGGAGATATCATCTCCGGTGAAAGTTCAGCGGCTGCGCGATTACGGTGCGAATGTGAATATCGTAGGCGCAACCTATGCAGAAGCTCTGACCGCGAGCGAATTACGCGTCCGGGAGACCGGCGCCCTGGTTGTTCACGCATACGATCAGGCAGAAGCCATCGCGGGCCAGGGAACGACGGCGCGCGAGTTGGAGGCACAAGAAGGTACTTTCGATACGCTTGTCGTGGCCGTAGGCGGCGGCGGCTTTATCGGTGGGATCGCGGCGTGGCATCAGGGCCAGACCCAGATCGTCGCCGTCGAACCGAAGAACTGTCCGACCCTCCACGCTGCTAGGGAGGCGGGCACACCAGTCAATGTTGACGTCGGCGGTGTCGCCGCCGATGCGCTCGGCGCCAAGCAAATCGGCAAATACGCATTCGCCATTGCCGAGTCCTATATCGCGCATTGCGTCCTGGTGGACGATGCGGCCATCCGAGACGCGCAAACCCGGCTATGGTGTGACCTCCGCGTCCTGGCCGAGCCGGCGGGTGCGGCGGCTCTCGCCGCTCTTACCTCCGGCGTGTATCAGCCGGAAAAAGGCGAACGTGTCGCCATTATGGTCTGTGGCAGCAATGCGGATCCAGCGATCTTCGCCGACTGACCCTGTCCTTGCAGCCCTTGCAC
>DJKK01000220.1:5714-8395 GCA_002434595.1 Alphaproteobacteria bacterium UBA6544
TGACCCTGTCCTCGCAGCCCTTGCACGCCAGATTGTAGGCCAGAAGGAATACAGGAGACCATCGGCATCTTGAGCCTGACGATCACACCGCTGTCCAATTCAATTGGCGCCGAAGTTTCCGGGACGGACCTGTCGGAACCAATCTCGCCGGAAGACTTGGCAAACATCAAGCAGGCGCTGCTTGACCATCTCATCATGGTCGTAAGGGATCAATCCCTCAATCCGGGGCAGCTATTGACTACCGTGCGCCTTTTCGGTGAAACGATGTAGCAGCATCTTTCCGATACTTTGATGCAGGACCATCTAGAGATCGCCATCCTAGACAGCCGAAAAATGCCGCCCGACAAACAGGGCTGCATCATTCCTTTTGGCGCACGTGATTGGCATACGGATCACACCAATCATGAACGACCGCCGAAATATACGGCGCTCTATGCCGTGAAGCTGCCACCGGAGGGTGGAGACACAAGTTTCGCCAACATGCACACGGCCTATACAGAACTACCCGCGGAAGAGCGTACATCGCTGGACAAACTGGAAACCGTGAACAAGATTGAGGATTTCGCCTATATCAGCGAAGAAGCCCGTGCAAAATTCGGCACGCTGCCGCGACACCCGCTGATCCACACCCATCCCGAGACGGGAAAGAAGGCGATCTATGTTCACCCGGGGAAACTTGAGCGGATTGTCGGGCGCGGGCCCGACGAAAGTCGTGAATTCGTCGGCGCCTTGCTTAATTGCGTGATCGGCGAAGCGAACACTTACCGCCACAAGTGGCGAGCGGGCGATCTATTGTTCTGTGACAACCGAGCGGTCCTGCACCGTGCCCACCGCGACTACGACATGGCGGAAGGCCGGGTGATGCACCGGATCATCGTCCAAGGCGACCGACCCGTTTAGTCATGCCCATAAGGCATACGCCGCGCCTAGTCGTCCCCTGCAGCAGCGATCATCTCCGGTTCCAACTACACCGAATACTTTCTGAAACGGATCTCGAAGGTACTAGTGTCGACCTCTTCGAGCTCGATCTCGCCGGCCGGCACTTTGGCTTTCCATTCCTGAAGTTTCGCCTCCGCGTCCTGAAATTTAGGCATGACTCGTTCGCAAATAACTCGAGGCTTTCGCAGATATGCTCCTGGGAATTCTTTTTTGTCTGGTTCAGCGAGATGATTCGTCATCTATTGAACGATTAAGTGACCGAGACGAATGTATTTCGTCCTTAGACCCGCCGCGCCGAGAAAGACTTCCGACGCCAGGCAGTGTGAGTACTCCTCCAGGAAGTGATGCTCCACCATCCACGCTAAGTCTACACCGAGCCGGTCTGCCAGTTCCACCTAGTCAGTCGAAGGCATTGACGAAGAGTTGCTGCTCCGCGCCATAATGCCACAGGCGTGGATGCTGAAGTTCGTAAAAACACCGAATTTCATGAATACCTCTCCTAACCGCCGCCCAGCATGCCGCCATCTATTACCATTTCCGTGCTGTTAATATATCGGCTTTCATCCGACGCGAGGAATAGGGCGGCATTGGCGACGTCCTCGACTTCACCAAGGCGCCCGAGCGGCACGGTCGTCGTTCGTTTCTTCGCAGTTTCCTCAAGCTCGCCATAGTAACTAAGGACCGCCTCTCCCAATGGTGTGCGCACCATTCCCGGATGGATCGAGTTGCACCGGATGTTATACCCCTGCCGCCCGCAATAGGCCGCGACCGACTTTGTGAGTTGACGCACCGCTCCTTTCGACGCGCCGTAGGCCGCTATACCCGGCGTTGCGCGGAAGCCTGCGGTCGAGGAGATATTGACGATCGAGCCACCGCCACTTTTCTTCATCGCCTGAATAACAGCGCGACAACCTAGAAAGACACCGTCGCTATTCACCTCGTTCACGAATTTCCACTCGTCGAGGCTCATATGCTCGATATCTTGCGCCGCTCCGGTCCCCATAACGCCGGCATTGTTCATCAGGATGTCCAGGCGACCATGCATCGAAACTGTTTCATCGACGACCCGCTTCCAATCGTCTTCCAATCTGACGTCATGTGCCAAGGCCGTCGCTGCATTGCCAATTTCGCGCGCCACCGTCTGCACACCTTCCTCGTTCTTATCCGTCAGAACGACTTTCGCCCCCTCACGCGCAAAGACCCTCCCCGTCGCCGCGCCGAATCCAGACGCTCCGCCCGTGATCAACGCAATTTTTCCATCCAAACGTGCCATGTTCCTCTCCCGCAAACGAAAGTCATTCCGGAAACGTGTCAGCGTTATCCGGAATAACGGTTACAAAGAAATTTAGCGCCAACATTGCTACTCGCCGTCCGGCTCCGGTGGGAACTGCAGAAGCAGCACGCTCGCACCATCGCCGCCCGCAGCGACCTTGAGCGGTTCCTCGTCGCCACCGCGATAGATCAATGAATGGGGCTCATACTCTACGCCGTCGAATATGACAGATCCAGCAATCACAAGAGCGTAGGCCCCCGCACCTGGAGACGCCATCGCTACCGCGCAGTCGCGGCCCGGGCCGATATCGAACTGACACGTTCCAAGCCCGTCAACTTCCAAAGGAATGAGTTCGGTCACCCTTATATCGACATGTCGCAACGCGTCCGCGTCGGGAATGTCGATATCTTCCGCCATGCGGTGCACGCGCTCTATTCGGCGCAACTTGTCGCGATTTTCCGGCATTACC
>DJKK01000329.1 GCA_002434595.1 Alphaproteobacteria bacterium UBA6544
GATGGCGATGTCACGGTCTTCGACAGCAATGCCATCCTGCTCTATCTCGCCGAGAAGACCGGACGATTCTTGCCAGCCGCATCAGATAAATCGCGTGGAGAGCTCTTATCCTGGCTTATGTTCGTAGCGACGGGCGTCGGACCCTATTCGGGTCAATCGGTACATTTCAGGGTCCACGCACCGGAGCCAATCCCATACGCGCTCAACCGGTATGCGTTTGAGGCGCGGCGCCATTTTGGCATTCTCAACGACCGTCTCGCTGACCGCGCTCACATTTTCGGCGATAAATACACGATCGTCGATATGGCGGTATGGGGTTGGGCCCGACTAATTCCGAGGGTCCTCTCCGAAGAAGCAAAGTCGGACTTTCCGCACCTCCAGCGTCTGGTGGACCAGGTAACCGCGCGACCAGCCGCTCAGCGGGCGATCGCATTCTCGCAAGAGCATGCATTCAAGATGACTATGGATGCTGAGGCCCACCAAAACATGTTCCCAGGCAATCCGCCGATGAACAACTAACGAGGGAACGCCGTGGATAGAAACTCACCGACAAGACACGCGTAGGATATGGAGTGACAGCTGACTACGATCGCAATCCGTGTGGCTACAGTGCCAATCTACCTGGTCCGAATGAGCACGGCGACTTCTTTACGACAGCGATTACTATGGTGACGAACTGCGGTTCTGGAAGACTTTCGACGGCCACCCTCACCTGATTGTCCCGTATTCTTTGACCAACAACGATGGTAAATTGTTCGGCTGGCTCGGCACCGCGGATGACCTGTTCGCTCTCTTCCGTGACGCCATCGACATTCTCTACGGAGAAGATGCCCAGCATCCCAAGATGATGTCCGTCGGGATGCACAACAAATTGATTGGCCATCCGGCCCGTGCGATAGCACTAAAGAAAATACTCGACTATGTCATGGCAAAACCCGGTGTCTGGATCACACGCCGCATCGATATCGCGGAACATTGGGTAAAACCTACCCCTATCCTGTGAAAGGCCTGAACGAGTAATCGGCTATCGAACATCGCAGGCGAGGCCTACGCGATCCGCACCGACAAAGCGCCGGTACCGTTCCAGTTCCGCTTCGAGTGCCGCATATCTTCCCTTGCCCATTTTGACCCCCTGCTCGGGCCAGAAGCCGGTCACGGTTAACGCGCCATCCTTGTGGATCATGTCGACCCGCCCAACAAAGCGGTCCCCTTCTAATAGGGGAAAAACGTAATAACCGTAACGCCGTTTGTGCTTAGGCACGAAAATCTCAATCCGATAGTCAAATCCGAAGAGACGCAAGCAACGCTTACGATCGCGGATCAGCGGATCGAAAGGAGAGATTACACGGAGGCGGCTCGGCGGGTCGGCGAGTTCACTTAATCTCTCTGGAATGTCCGGGAATGCATATGCCTTTATCGGCGGGCGTTTGTTGCAACAATCGACAAGCACCTCTATCAGCTCACCTGCTGTAAGAGCGGTGTTACACCACTCGGCGGATTCCTTCGGCGTCAGCAAATCCCAGAATGCCGCAATCTCGCCTGTCGTCGCCGCTCCCAGACGGTCGAGTGCGGATCGGCAGGCCCAATCGACAAAATCCGCTTGGCTGACAGTCGCACTTCGGTGTTCTTCAGGAATGACGCGTTCGGTCAAATCGTAGACTTTTTGAAATCCCTCACGCGCGGCGATTGCGAGACCGCCGGTTCGCCAATGATACTCAAGCGCGGTCTTCTCGGGATGCCAATCCCACCAGCCCCGCCCCGTCTTGCGCTGCGATCCGACGTCGCGCGCCATAGTCGGCCCGTCGCGCGCGACCTGTCTCAAGATAGCATCGAAGATTTCCTCGAAACCCTCATGCCGTGCTTTCCGCCACCTCGCCAAGAGCGCCTCCCTGTCGCGCTCAAAACGGAACCGCCAATATGGGTAAAACTCCACCGGTATGACAGAGGCGTCGTGTGTCCAATGCTCGAAAAGTGCACGATCTTTCTCCAGCAGACGTGTGAGCTGCCGCGATCGGTACGTCTGATTACGGGCGAAAAGGATCATATGATGCGCCCGCGCTACTGTATTGATGCTGTCGACTTGGACAAAGCCGAGCGACCGTATCAGCTCACACAAGCCCGCATCCGTTAATTTGGCGCGCGGTTGCGCACACAACCCTTGCCGCGCCATGAACAAGCGCCGCGCATTCCGATTGCTTATCCTGAAAATCGACATCGCGGGCGACGATGCGACATCGAATCGCGAGAGGTCAATATTGATCAACGATGGCCTTGACCAATTCGGTGACCGGAAGACAATCATTCGCATGAGCTATAGAGTCGGAGTCGATATCGGCGGCACATTCACAGATTTTTGCGTCTTCGACGAAAAAAGTGGTGCCGTACATACGCTAAAGGTCCTCTCGACGCCCGACCGCCCCGGCCAGGAGGTGATTGACGGGGTCGATGCGATCGGCGAACGCTACGGCGTATCGCCGTCGGACATTTCTTATTTCACGCATGGCACGACGGTCGGCGTTAATTCCGTGATCCAGCGAAAGGGGATCAACCTCTGCCTGTTTGCGACCGCCGAATTCGAGGATGTACTAGAGGTCGCGCGCCTCAAGATGCCTGACCCTTATAATCTATTGTCGCGCCGGGCGCCGCCGCTGGTAAGCCGCGACAAGGTTTTCGGCATTCAAGGGCGGGTTCTATTCGACGGAACAATCGACACACCGCTCAACGAGGAGAGTGTCCGCGAGGCAATTGCCGGCGTCCGTGCGGTAGGAGGAGAAGGTGTCGTGGTAGCGCTGCTCCATGCCTATCGCAATCCGATACAGGAGCGCCGCGTCGTTGAAATCTTACGCCAAGAAGCGCCGGACCTCGCCGTCACCTGCGCATCTGATGTGTGGCCGGTGATCCGCGAGTACGAAAGGACCGTCACGGCGGTCGTCGCCGGCTACGTCCAGCCCAGGGTAGCCCATTATCTGACAGCCTTTCAAGAAGCGCTGGACAGTGCCGGCGTGCCCGCAGAACCCATGCTGACCAAATCGAACGGCGGCGTCATGACTGCGGAACTGGGCAAAACCCAATGCGCCCAGATGCTGCTCTCCGGCACGGCATCCGGTGTTATCGGAGCCGCCAGCGTTGCACGCGGCACGGGTTCACAAGCGGCGATGAGCCTCGACATCGGCGGGACAAGCGCTGATGTTGCCATCATCCGCGACGGAGCACCTCAATACGGTGTCGGTGAGATGATTGGCGAGTTTCCAATCCATATCCCAACCGTTTCCGTTACATCTATTGGCGAAGGTGGCGGCTCAATCGCCTGGGTGGATGCGCAGGGCGTTCTCAAAGTAGGACCCGAAAGTGCGGGTTCCTCGCCAGGCCCAGCCTGCTATGGCCGGGGCGGCAAACGCGCGACGATTACCGATGCCTTCGTCGTCAATGGCTATCTCGGCTCAGCCGCGCTTGGCTATAGCGCCGTCGATATCGATGTCCAACGCGCGCGCCGTGCTGTTGAAGATATCGCCAAATCCCTCGGCTGCTCTTGTGAAGACACGGCGGAAGCCATCATCAAAGTAGCTGTCTCCGGCATGTACCTCGAAGTCAGCAAGCTTGTCTCTCGGCACGGTATCGACCCACGCGATCTAGACCTGATCGCATTTGGCGGCGCCGGTCCAATGCTCGCCTGTTTCCTCGCGCGCGAACTTGGCATGCGACGTATCATCGTCCCACCGACACCAGGTGTCCTAAGTGCCTTCGGCGGCATAATCGCCGATATCAGAAATGACTTCATCCGCACGGTCTATGCTGATCTCGATGCGGATGTGACAGACACTCTGGCGTCAGCCACCGAAGAATTGCGCCTTTCCGGCCTTGCCTGGCTGCATGAGGAGCAAGGGTTTGACGGAACTCCGGTCATGCAATTCTCAGCCGATATGCGCTACCGGGGTCAATCCTACGAGATTGATACCCCGCTTAACGAGAGCTGGATTGCGGATGGTGATCTCGCGGCCATCACGGCCGCATTCCACAAAGAACACGAGCGGCTCTACGACCATGCGGATGAGACCGCACCGTTGCAAATCATCAACTTGCGTTTGGTGGTCTCCGGCGTCCCGCCAAAGCCGGAAATAGCAGCCTTGGAAGCATCAGATGTGCCTCCCCTACCGACGGGGAGCACGGCGATCTACTGCGATGGCCGAGAGCAAACAGCAGAGGTTTTCCGGCGCGCGGAACTGCTTGCGGGTCAGCAATTTTCCGGTCCTGCTATCGTCACGCAGGACGACACGACAAGCTGTATTCTGGATGGATTTTCGGTCGGCGTAGACACGCTTGGAAATCTCATCCTGTACTCGGAAGGTTAAACTATGGCGATTGATAAGGTTACGCTCGAGGTTCTTAAGAACCACTGTGTCGCCGCCGCGGAAAGTATGGCCTACACTCTGTACAGAACCGCGCATTCCACCTTCGTCAAGGAAACGGAGGATTTTACGACCGGGCTTACCACGCCGGAAGGGTTCACCTTCGCGACGCCAACGGAACTTGGCGCAACATGGTTCGTGGGAATGAACTATGGCAGTGTTATTAAATCGATCGAACATTACGAGGATGGTGACGTCTGCGTCACTAACGATCCATACAGCGGTTTCGTCTGCACGCACACACCCGATATGCATATCTGGAAGCCAATATTTCACGATGGTGAAATCGTCTGCTTCGCAGTTGGGCATATCCACAACACCGATGTTGGCGGCGCTGTGCCTGCCAGCCTCTCGCGCACACTTTCCGAAGTCCATCAGGAAGGTATCCGAATACCGCCTACCAAAATCGTACGTGGCGGAGAGGTGAACCAAGAAGTCCTCGACATCCTGCTGACCAATGTACGAATGCCGGAGCAGAATTGGGGTGACATGAAAGCGCAACTCGCCGCCGTTAATACGGGCGAGCGCAAAGTTCTGGAAATGATCGAGAAGTTCGGCGCCGATACCTTCCGGCAAGGAATTGACGACTTGCTCGACTATGCCGAGTCACAAGCCAGGGACATCATTCGCGACCTACCCGACGGAGAGTACTTCTTTGCGGACTACATGGACGAAGACTCTGTCGATGGCTGGCCATGCCGTATCGCTCTTAACCTGATCATTGAAGGCAATTCCTGCACGCTCGACTTCGCCACAAGCGATCCACAACTCGAATCATCGATGAACATTCCGACCGGTGGTGAAGAGCGACACGTCATGATGCTCGTCGGACTGGTCTATGTACTCTACACGCTCGATCCGCGTCTGTTTCTGAATTCCGGCATAACTCGCGTCAGCCGCTGTATTTTGCCAAGCGGCACCATCGTCAACCCAGAATTCCCTGCGGCGGTCGGCATGCGGACGCTGTCTGCCATGCGATTGCAGGAAATCACGTTCGGCGCATTCGTGCAGGCTGCTCCGGATCGCCTGCCAGCCTCTCCCTGCAGCGGCGGTCCGATCATGAACGTGAACAGCGTGGATAATAGAAACGGTCGGCGTGTAATGGCGTCCATTGGTCCGATCTCCGGCGGTGCTGGCGGCAATCCCATCGAAGACGGCGCCGAAGGGTCGGGTGCGAACGGATCTTTCCTGAAAAATACGCCGGTCGAAATCAACGAGGCGGAGGTACCGATAAAGATCCTGCGATACGGCCTAGCGCCCAATTCAGGGGGCGCCGGCAAATACCGCGGCGGCCTTGCGACCGAAATGCGGTTCCAAGCACAGGCGCCGAACACCAAAGTGACGGCACGGAATCGTGACCGGACGCGGTTCCGGTCGTGGGGCGTGCTCGAAGGCAAGGCCGGCACCAATTCGGCATTCCTGCTCAACCCCGACAGCAATCACACTGTAAATCTAGGAAACACCGATATTTTGACGATCGGGCCCGGCGACGTTGTCCATGTCGCGGCCGGGGGTTCCGGGGGTTGGGGCAATCCTCTCGAACGTAACCCGGATGACGTCGTGCAAGACGTCAAATGCGGGTTTGTGACGCCCGAAAGCGCACGCGACACTTATGGCGTTGTGCTGGAGAACGGCAGCCATAACCCTACAGAAACGCAGAGATTGCGTGATACCCTGATATCGAACCGCGAGAACGGCGAAGCCTTCTTCGATTATGGGCCAGAACGGGACAAATTCGAGAGCGTTTGGACGAACGAAAATTACACGGCGCTTAGCGATCTGCTTGACGACCTGCCGGTCCACTGGCGGTTCTTCATGAAACATCGCATTTTCGAAGCCGTTGCCGACGATCCGGATGGCGGCTCGATCCGAGACCGGTTCGCCAAAATCGTCGAGGAATTCCCAGAGTTGTCTCGCGGTCTCGCATCGTAATCCCATCCGTTACAGCTCCGCACACGCTTGACGCACATGATGAACCTCGGTCAAGCTTTGCGAGCGTCCAACGCGACAGGAGGCATACATGCCAGGCACAATGCAACTAGGTCACACCGTCATTTACGTTAGCGATCTCGATACGTCGCGCGAATGGTACCGCCAGCACCTCGGCATGACCGTCGTGGTTGAAAGTCCCGAACGGAACGGCTGCTTCCTCTCTTTCGGTAAAAATGACCACGACATCGCCCTGTTCGAAAATCCCGTCGCCAAAGGTAAAGAGACCATCAATCACATCGCCCTGAAGTTCGATGGTTCTATCGCCGAACTCGCAGAATTCCGACAAGGCCTTATCGACGAAGGCGTCAACGTGCAGCGCACCGTGGATCACGGCGTCTCATACGGGATTTATTTCAATGACCCGGATGACCATTGCTGGGAAGTCTTCGTTGAGCGGGAACGCCCCGAAGCGAACCGCGTCGATGCCATGCGCGCGACTGGCGCGATGTCCGATCCGGTGGAGCTGGAGACCGTCGATGCCTGATCGACCCTAGTAGGTCGACAGCACACCCTTAACGATTTCAAACA
>DJKK01000030.1 GCA_002434595.1 Alphaproteobacteria bacterium UBA6544
TTCGTGACAATGGTTGTGGCATTGACCAAGATGATATGGCGCTTGCACTTGATTCCCATGCGACCAGCAAAATTTACGACTTAGATGATTTAGAAGCAGTTACTACCATGGGTTTTCGGGGTGAGGCTTTAGCCAGTATCAGTTCGGTTTCGCGGTTAACTTTAAGCTCGAACGTGTCGAGTCAAGCAGAACAGGGCTGGCAGGCCAGAAGTGTGGGCCGCGATATGGCGGTTGAACTGAGCCCCGCTGCTCGGCCGCAAGGAACCACCGTTGAAGTGGAAGATTTATTTTTTAATACACCGGCAAGAAGAAAATTTTTACGCAAAGAGAAAACTGAATTTAATCACCTCGATGAGGTTTTTCGTCGCAATGCCTTAGGCAGTTTTACCACCGGATTAAGTTTAACTCATAACGGCAAGGTTATTCACTCGCTTCGCCCCTGTAGTGAAGTGTTAGATCGCGAGCGAAGAATTGCAAAGTTGCTCGGCCAAGGGTTTATCGACCATGCTATCCATCTCGATGTTGAGCACAGCGGTTACCGATTACAAGGTTGGGTTGCGCAGCCAACCTTTTCTCGCAGTCAAGCAGATATGCAATACTTTTTTGTCAATCAGCGAGTCATCAAGGATAAGGTGATTGGTCATGCGGTCAGGCAAGCGTATCGCGACGTTTTATTTCACGGCCGTCAACCGGTGTTTGTTTTGTATTTTAGCTTGGATCCAAGTCAGGTCGATGTGAATGTACATCCCTCCAAACACGAGGTGCGGTTTAGAGATTCACGGCAAGTGCACGACTTTATTTATCGCACCCTGCATAAGGCCTTGGCGGATGTCAGACCAGAGAGCTTGTCAGCGAGCGGTGAGGAGGCGGGTTATGCTGCCGCGTCGACAGAGGGACAGCTCAACCAGCAGGGCAGCATGGCTTTAGCGGAACCGACGGTTGCCTATCACGGCAATTCAAGCCATTCATCGTCAAGTTATCCCGTTGCCAGCCATTATCCATCGACGGCTTCTCAGGGTGGTGGATTTTCAGCTAACCATCAGCAGCTTTATGGTACTGAATCCCCAAGCTCTGCTGCCGCCGATGCGCTGGCCAGACCGGCTGAAGACGGTGAAATTCCGCCGCTGGGTTTTGCTATTGCACAGTTGAAGGGTATTTATATTTTAGCGGAGAATGCCGAAGGCTTAATTGTTGTCGACATGCATGCCGCCCATGAGCGCATCACCTATGAGCGCATGAAGACGGCGCGTGATGACAGTGGTATACAGGCTCAGCCATTATTGGTGCCGGTTAGCTTATCGCTCAGCGAAAAAGAAGCCGACTGCGCCGAAGAGGCCGGTGAGTTATTTTTAAATTTGGGTTTTGAATTGCAGCGCGTGGCCGCCGAGTCGATGATTATTCGGCAGATACCGGTATTTTTAGCCTCTGCCGATGCCGAGTTATTAGTCCGTGATGTGATTGCCGACTTACTGCAATACGGCAGCAGCGATCGCATTTTAAATCACATCGACGATATTTTATCGACCATGGCTTGCCATGGTTCAGTGCGTGCTAACCGCCGTCTCTCCATACCTGAAATGAATGCCTTGCTGCGCGACATGGAGCGCACCGAGCGCAGTGGTCAGTGCAATCACGGCCGACCCACCTACGTCGAATTGAAACTCGCGGATATCGAAAGACTCTTCGGCCGGCGCTGACACGGCGCTTGACCGATCTTGTCCGGACTTATATCCCGACACCTTATGCTAGCCATTTTCCTCGCCGCGCTCGCCAATGTGATCGGCTTTGGCGTTATCGTTCCGCTGCTGCCGTATTTCGCGCTCCATCACGGCGCCAATGCGTTCGAAGCCGCGATGCTGTTCTCGATATTTTCGCTGGCGCAGTTCCTGACGGCTCCGTTGTGGGGTCAGCTCTCCGACCGTATTGGACGCAAACCCGTCATTTTGATCAGTTTTGCCGGATCCACGCTGGGCTATGTTTGGCTCGCGTCCGCCGACGGTCTCGTCATGATCTACATGGCTCGCATATTTTCGGGTGCCATGAACGGGTGGCTTGCCACGAGTCAGGCCTATATAGCCGATGTCACCGGCGAGGAAGGACGCGCAAAAGGCATGGGTATGTTGGGCGCCGCCTTTGGTCTTGGGTTCATATTTGGCCCGGCGCTTGGCGGATATCTCGCCGGCGCCGATGTTATCAATTATCAACTGCCCATGCTCGTTGCCGCGGGCGGGTCAGCCATAGCCTTCGCCCTATCGGCGTTTCTGCTGCGCGATCCAGAGCGTCACAAGGGCAGCGCACCGTCCGCAGTCAGTTTTCTACCTCGCCTTCGGTCGGGATCCATGCTTTGGCTTCTCATCCTGCTCTATTTTGGACTGTTCTTCGTATTCTCCGGGATGGAATCGACGCTCGCCCTTTGGTGCGAAGCCGTTCTGAATATGGGTCCTCGTCAAGTTGGATATTATCTGGCCTTTGCGGGAATTTGCGGGGTGATCGTCCAAGGCGGCATCGTCGGGCGACTAGTACCCAGATGGGGCGAAGCAAAAGTCATCGTAATCGGACTGGTATGCCTCATGACCGGTCTTGGCGGGCTGCCACTTGTATCCGTCGAGATTTGGCTGCTGTTACCGATTGCGCTGCTCTCTATCGGCTTTGGTTTCACCAATCCCTCTTTACAAAGCCTGATCAGCCGTGCCGCTCCCGATGACATGCGCGGTGGAACCATGGGTGTCGCCCAATCAGCAAACAGCCTCGGTAGGATTACCGGACACGCGTGGGGCGGCGTGGCGTTTGCGGGTCTGGGAGTGGGTTGGCCATTCTACTCAGGAGCCCTACTTGTGCTGCCGATCCTATTCGCAACGACCGTTCTCTCTCGACGCATCAGGTCTGGCGATTAAGCACGACTATGCGGGCCGCGCCGTAGCGCCGGTCGTCTAGTATCTTAAAGTCGGGCGGCGTCTCGAAAGTATCCTCACGACCGAGCTCGATGCAGCAAATCGCCCCTTCTGTCATCCAGCCGGCTTGCGTGAGCGCGCTGGCCGCCGGTCGCCATAGCTCACGACCGTAGGGTGGATCCATGAAGATCATGTCGCAGGGCTGTGTTGTAAGCGGCGGTTCCGCAACGTCTGAAGCGATCACGCGACTATCGGAGCCCGTCGTATCGCAGGCGCCGATATTCCGTCTCAGGACGGAGAGGACGTCTATTGCATTTTCCATAAATGTCGCGTGCGCGGCGCCCCGCGAAAGTGCTTCGAGGCCGACAGCCCCGGTTCCGGCGAAGGCATCCAGTACCCGCGCACCGGCAAGACGAAACCCTGCAATCGCCGGTTTTCCATGGAGCAGTAGATTGAACAGTGCGCCGCGCGCCCGGTCCGACGTAGGACGCGTATGCCGACCTTCCGGCGCAGAGAGATGCTTGCCGCGCCACCTACCGGCGATAATTCGCACGACGGTGTCTCCCGCTATCGGTGCCGAGTTGCTCCGCCAGCACTTTTTTCGGCACCTCGCCGGCCTCTCCACGAGGCAGGTTACCGAGTTGAAAGGGTCCGTAGCTGACCCGGATCAAACGAGTCACCTGGAGCCCGAAGTGTTTGCATATTCGTCTCACCTCTCGGTTCTTGCCCTCGCTCAAAGAGACAGAAAGCCATGCGTTAGAACGCTGTTCACGCTCCAGCCGGGCATCGATCGGCCCGTAACGCACGCCCTCGACGGTAATGCCGCGCGCCAGGGATGCGAGGCGGTCTTCATCAACAGTACCGTGCACGCGAACCCGGTAACGGCGACGCCAACCGGTTTTGGGATGCTCGAGTCGACGCGCCACATCGCCGTCATTGGTGAGCAACAAAAGACCCTCGCTGTTAAAATCAAGCCGGCCGACCGTCAAAATTCGCGGTAGATCTGCCGGCAGCACATCGAAGATCGTCTGCCGGCCTTGCGGATCGCGGTTCGTCGTCAAGGTGCCCGCCGGTTTATGAAAGCGCCATAGGCGCGTTGGTTCCGCATCGCGGACTGGCTTGCCGTCGATCGTTACAACCGCACCCGGCGCAACATTGAATGCCGGACTTTCCAGTATCTTGCCGTCAACCGCCACGCGTCCCGCCGCAACCCAGCGCTCCGCCTCGCGACGCGAGCAGAGTCCTGCGCGGGCAATGCGCTTCGCGATACGTTCTCCGTCACCAAAAGTCATTGTGTGGGTATTCCAAAATGGCGGCTGACTGTATGACCACCGGGAAGCCGACGCAAATTTCACGCATCCATGATTTATTGTCTACATACGTAGAAAATAAATCATACCTTACACAGTTCCCAACTTAACCAGCCGAAGCAACCGTTCGTGCCGTTCCTCGCCATCACCCATTTCGCCGCAATCCTTCAAGCGTTGAAATTGCGTCGCGATGGCTCGGCCTATAACTGGGACGGCGTCCCTAGTTAGGACTGACCAATCGACTTGCATCTATCCGGCACTTTGCTTGACGGCGCGGTTTGCCGTCGGCAGGGTTCTGGCATGTCGGAAGAAACGCACAGTTACATGGAACTGGCCCTTGAGGTTGCCAAACGGGCGGCCACCCGCGGCGAGGTTCCGGTCGGTGCGGTCATTGTCCAGGATGGCAAACTTCTGGTCCGCGCCGGTAACCGCGTCGAAGCCGACAACGACCCGACGGCCCATGCGGAAATGCTCGCCATCAGGGCGGCGGCGGAAATGCTCGACACACCCAGGCTCACCGGATGCGACCTTTACGTAACCATGGAGCCATGCGCCATGTGCGCATCGGCCATTTCATTGGCCCGCATTCGGCGTCTCTATTTCGGCGCATACGATCCAAAAGGAGGTGGCGTCGAGAATGGTCCACGTTTTTTCGGACAACCAACCTGCCACCATGCACCTGACGTCTATGGCGGTATCGCCGAAAGCGAATGTGGCGAATTGCTAAAGGAATTTTTCCGGGAACTCAGATCTTAGAGGAGCCAAGAATGCCGATTTTGCCCATCCCACAGGACACAGATGACTTCGCCGAGGAAACGCGCGCCGCGGTTCGACATATCCAAGAGACGCGCGGCAGCATGCCGCCTCCGAGCAGCTACCTGACCTATGCCGGTAAAGCCGGCGAGCTCTTGTCGGATCTCGTTGAACACCTTCGTTATCACACCATACTGGACGACGCCGAAACGGAACTTGCCATTTGTACCGCAGCTAGATCCGGTGACGCCGACTATATCTGGAACGCTCATGTGCGCCTTGGCCTTAAGGCAGGCACGCGTGAGGAAGCTATAAACGCCGTCGACACGTTCGGGCCGCTGGACGAACTAACCGACGACGAAGCGCTGATCGTTACATTCGGGCGAGAGTTGCTCGAAGTAAAGAAGGTTGAAGACAGCACATTTGCGGCTGTTCGGGCGCGTTGGGGCGAGAAAGGCCTCTTGGAACTCACGGCATTGATGAGCGTCTATATGATGAACGCCGCCATCCTGCGTGTAATGGATCACCAAGCGGCGCCCGACGCCCGCCACCTCTCTCCTCGGCCGCCTGCAGCGGCTTAGCGAACGGTCCCTGTCGACAAATCGATCATGGTTTCAGCCACCTGTGCGAGCGTGCACCACGAAGCTTCGACATTCTTACTAGCTTCGATATCGTCATAGTAGGTGTCGAGGAGTACATGCTCGCAACCGAGATCTTCTAGTACGGCGAGGTCGCGGTGGACTTGTTCGGCGGTACCGTTACCCATAATACGTTCGTCGTCATCGAGAGTCGTATCGAAGAGGCGTAAGCGAATGCGCGGACAGAGTGCTGGCATCGCAGCACCCTCCTCAGCCGCGATCGCCTTCAACCGTGGAATTCCTTCATCGCGAAACCAACCCTCCTGGAAACGGATCGGATGCCATGCGTTGCCGAGGCGTACGGTCCGCCTTAAAGCTGCATCGCTGGCCCCGCCGACCCAGATCGGCGGGTGCGGCTTTCGCAGCGGGCGCGGCGCCGTCGCAACGCCCTGGTATGAGTAATACTTGCCATCGAAATCGACCTCATCTTCGGTCCAGAATTGGCGGATCGCCGCGAGGTACTCGTCCGTTATGGCGCCGCGCTCGCGAAACGGCAATTTCAACGCAGCGTATTCTTCTTCGGCCCAACCGACGCCAACGCCCAATATAAGCCTGCCGCCACTGAGGTTGTCGATATTCGTCAGCGACCGCGCCGTCTCCAGCGGATTACGGTAAGGCACGATCATCACCGTCGTGCCGATCTCTAATTCTGTC
>DJKK01000031.1 GCA_002434595.1 Alphaproteobacteria bacterium UBA6544
CTGTAGGGTCATCTGGCCGCCACGCACTGCCTCGGAGAATTCCCAGACGGCCGTGCCCGACCCGATGTCGCGGTCGCGGAACTTGCCGTTCAACATCGGGCCACCGGAGCAGACGATGGTCGGCAATCCGCAGCTCGCCGCCCCCATGAGCAGCGACGGCGTGGTCTTGTCACAGCCGGTCAACAGCACAACGCCGTCCATCGGATTGGCGCGGATCGATTCCTCGACATCCATGCTGGCAAGGTTGCGGAACAGCATTGTGGTCGGGCGCATCAACGTTTCGCCTAAGGACATCACAGGGAACTCAACCGGAAAGCCGCCCATCTCGTAGACGCCGCGCTTCACGTGTTCCGCGAGCTCACGAAAATGGCCGTTGCACGGCGTTAATTCCGACCAGGTATTGCAGATTCCGATAACTGGGCGGCCGTCGAACACATGGGTAGGATGTCCCTGGTTGCGCATCCAGCTTCGATGCACAAACCCGTCGCGGTCGGTTGGCCCGAACCAGGCCTTGCTGCGCCCTGGCTTATTGCCGCTGTTATCGCTCGATCCGTTACCGTCCGCCATGATATCCTCCCAAGTGTTTTGCTTGGCGGCAGTGTTCCGAGCGGCGGGGCGGGTGTCAATGCCGGCCCTTACCGGTAGACTGCCCAAATGGTTGAAGAACGACTCCCGACGGAACTCTGGGTCAAGGCACATGTGCGGCGATGCAGCGCCGAAGGAGTGCCGGTCGTGGTTGTCCGCCGTGGCGATCCGCACAGCGGCATCGTGATCCTTAAACTGAATCAGCTGGAGGCAGGATGCCGGGTGATGAGCCAGATGCGCGACCTCGACGGCAAGCTCGGTTGGCTTGAGGCGCTCGATGGCGACCTGGTGCCCGAAGCGGACGCGAACGCCTATATCGCTCGCCAGACGGAACGCGATCCGGACCTTTGGGTAATTGAGATCGAAGACCGGCTGGGAAGGCACTGGGTCGATGGCGACGTTATCTGACATTGGCTCATTCTTGCCATCGGGCTGCCGCTTGACGGTTTTGTGCCGCTGGGTGTCTTGCGCAGGCAAAAGAGATTAGATTTCGCTTTGTACGTATGGGAGCGGGGGGAGTTATAGCTTGGCGAAGCGCTAAATCCAGCGACAGTTGGTGCCAATACTGGTGGCGGATATCGCCGGTTATACGCGCTTGATGGAGGAAGATACGGACAGCAAGTCGCCCGCCCGAGGGCTGGAGCCGCTGGATAGCTTATTTTACCGTGGCCTTTAGTTTTGGTCGGGCCCTGGGTCCGTTGGCTGTAGTCGATTTGCTTTTTTTTGGCGCGTCGGTGTCTGCGTCGCAACGGAAGGTAATGGGATGATTCTCCGGCTTATCCGACGTTTTTTGTCCACGGTATGGTGCCTGGCATCGTTGCTGATCGTCGTGCCGGGCGTAATCGCGGGGGACGTGCGGCAGCCCGATTGGTCGCTCGAGCCGCGCGACGTCATCGAGATTCAATTGCGTGCCCTGCAACGCAACGACACGCCCACGACGGATGCCGGTATTGCTCAAACTTGGGCGTTTTCTCACCCGGACAACCGCCAGATCACGGGTCCATTGGAACGCTTCGCGGCAATGTTGAAGGGACCCAATTACCGCATGTTGCTGGATCATCGCTCGCACCAGATCGAGCGGGTCGTCCGGACGCCGGTGATGGCAATATTTCGCGGGCGTTTGGTGGCGGCCAATGGCACCCAAGTGTCGGTGAAATGGCAGGTGACGAAGGTGGAGCGTGGCGTATTCGCGGGTGCCTGGATGATAATTGGGGTCTCGCCACCTCTACGGCCCCGCGACGTGGTCTGAGACTAGCCGGAGGGCTTTAGGATCTCGCGAAGTTAATTGAAGAGAGTTTCAAGCTCTGCATGTTCGGTCTCCTCAATCCGAATGAATTTCCCGCCAGTTCGCCACCGCGTTGAGCGTGCCCGAAAAACCGCCTCCGGGTCTGGCGTTTCGTCGCCGTATACCGTCATTCACGGCGGCCTCCGTCGCGGAGGACCTGACACAGAATCATTCGACTAAGGCCGGTGTTTGGGGCCTGATCCATGTAGAAAGCGGAAATCTGTAACATACGGTGCCCTATGAAGGACATGAGTGTCCCTCACCGCCGGAGATACTGCGGTTGTTCCGCCGGAAGTGCTAAACCACATCAAGCCGATCGGTGACGTATCACTCTATGCAGAATTCCGGGACTGATGGCGAAGACCCGCGTCTATTACAACGGGGCATGTCCTGTCTGAGATGCCGGGATGGCCCATGGCTCGAACCCTTTGAAGCCGAGATCGAGTGGATCGACGTGCACCGCGATAACATCGCCGTCGCGCAACTGGGTACGGAGCTGGAGTTTGTGCTCGAACGGCTGCATGTCGTTGATGCCGCGGGTGAGACCCACATCGGCACGGAAGCCTTCGCTGTCCTCTGGCTTCTATCTCCGCGCCAGCGGTGTTTCGGCCGTATCGCGCGCTGGCCGGTCATCCGGCCCGTTCCGCGGGCGATTTACAATCTCTTTGCAGCAGGGCTCTATCTCTGGAACCTCCGGAAGCGCTACTGGTTGGCTGACGCTAGACCGTCCCGTCTTCCTTCAGCTTGGCAATCTCGTCGACGGAAAGGCCCGCTTCGCCGAGGATCTCATCCGTATGCTGGCCTAATAGCGGCGGGGCCTTGCGGTAGGTCGGCGGTGTCTTGCTGAGCTTGATTGGATTGGCGATCAACTTGATAGGTTTGTTACCCATCCCTGGGTGGTCCATTTCAATCACCATATCACGCGCTTTGACGTGCGGATCCGCGAACACTTGGTCAAGATTGTTGATCGGGCCACAGCCGATCTTTTCTTTCTCAAGTTCGGTGAGCCACCACTCGGATGACTTCTTTTTTGTGATCTCGTTCAGCGTCTCCGTGACGAAGTCCCGGTTGGAGACTCGTGCTGCGTTGGTCTGGAACCGCTCGTCCTTGAGCAGTTCCTCGCACTCTGCAAGCTTGCAGAACCGCTCGAAAGTTGGGTCGTTGCCGACCGATAGGACGATATATCCATCGACTGTTGGCATCACTTGATACGGCAGGATATTCGGGTGCATGTTCCCGATGCGGTCGGGATTCTCGCCGGTCGCGAGATAGTTCATGCCCTGGTTCGCAAGCCAACCTATATGCGTATCCAGCATCCCGATATCAATGAACTGACCCTCGCTGGTTTCAGATTGATGGCGCACCGCGGCGAGGATGCCGACCGTCGCGTACATACCGGCCATCAGGTCGCAGATCGGCACCGCCACCTTCATCGGCTCGCCGTCTGGCACGCCGGTGAGGCTCATCACGCCGCCCATCGCCTGGATCAACCCGTCGTATCCAGGCCGCGCGGCGTAGGGGCCGGTTTGGCCAAAGCCGGTGACGGAGCAATAGATTAGGCGTGGAAACTCGGATTTCAGCTGATCGTAACCGAGGCCGTAGCGCTCCAGGGTCCCGGTCTTGAAGTTCTCAACGAGAATATCGCAGTCCGCTATGAGCTTCTTCGCGAGAGCTTGGCCTTCCGGCGTGCTAAGGTTGATGGTGATCGATCGCTTGTTGCGGTTCGCGCCAGTGTAATAGGCGCTCTCGCTCGTCTGTTCGCCCTTGTCATCGCTCTGGTAGGGCGGTGCAAAGCCGCGCGTATCGTCCCCGCTGCCGGGGCGCTCCACCTTGATCACTTCCGCGCCGAGATCGCCGAGGATCTGCGTGCAATGTGGTCCGGCGAGGACGCGCGTGAGATCGAATACCTTAATTCCGTCGAGCGGACCCTTCATCGTCGGTCACCTTAGTTGATTGTCGCCGCATTGCCTTACGATGTCCGTTCGGTGGAAGCAAATGGCAAATCGTCTCGGACGGTCATTGCGGGGTCCGCATAGCGGGATTTGGAATTTGCGCCTGGGTGTTGTCTGCAGAATTGTTCCATCGTTCCCCGACAGAAAAGCCGGGCCACAGCCTAACCTTTTTCGTCTGACA
>DJKK01000260.1:0-1296 GCA_002434595.1 Alphaproteobacteria bacterium UBA6544
CGGTTACGCCGTGCCATGGCGACCTTTCGTAAGACTGGCACAATCCATACGTTTCGATCGAAATTCATCGAAGGAATGGCTGAGAACGGTTACGAACGGGCATTCGCGGAGCGATGTTTCCAACAGATCGAAGGTTTTGGCGAATATGGTTTTCCGGAAAGTCATGCGGCAAGTTTTGCGCTTTTGGTCTATGTCTCCGCCTGGCTGAAATGTCGTTACCCGGCGGTCTTCGCGGCGGCTCTTCTCAATAGCCAGCCAATGGGGTTTTACGCTCCGGCGCAGATTGTTCGCGATGCGCGTGAGCATGGGATCGAGGTGCGGCCGGTCGACGTCAACTACTCCGAATGGAACTGCACGCTCGAGCCCGGTGGTTCGCCGGATGGGCCGGGAGGTGGCTATGCGCTAAGGCTTGGTATGTGCCAGGTCAAAGGGGTCGGTGAAGACGATGCCGAGTGGCTGATTGCGGCCCGCGGCAACGGATACTACGATCCGCTCTCGATCTGGCGGCGGGCGGACGTGGGGGCTCCGTCGCTCGAGAAACTGGCGCAGGCGGATGCTTTTGCCTCGATGGGTTTGTCGCGTCGGGATGCGCTGTGGGCGATCAAGCCGCTCTGGCGCAGCATGTCCCCGTTACCGCTTTTCGCCGCGGCGGGGGCGGCTGAACTCGGCGAGGAGCCCGCGGTATCATTACCCCGCATGACCCTTGGCGAGGAAGTGGTTGAGGATTATGCCAGCCTGCGGCTGACCCTTCGTGCGCATCCGCTTCGATTGTTGCGTCATCGATTGCAGGGGACGATACCGGCGGCGTGTCTCCAGGAGACGCCCGACGGTGCTAAGAATGTGGCCGTGGCAGGGCTCGTTCTGGTGCGCCAACGTCCCGGTACGGCGAAAGGCGTGGTCTTCGTGACTTTGGAGGATGAGACCGGGGTCTCTAATGTGATTGTCTGGCCGCATGTCCTCGAGCGGTATCGTCGTGTCGTACTCGCCGCCCGGTTGACGCGTGTGACCGGTGTCCTGCAGCGGGAAGGGATCGTGACTCATCTCGTCGCCGAGGAATTGGAGGATATGTCTCACATGCTGGATGATCTCGGCGGTGAGGAGGGATTCCAGCTGACCTTTGGTCCGGGCGATGCCGTTGCAAATCCAGGCCGCGATGAGAACCACTCGCTGCCCCGGTGTCTCGCGCCTGTCCCATCGCCCCGCCATCCGCGTGAACAGGCGAAATCAATCTTTCCCAGCAGTCGGGATTTTCATTAACAGGAAAACCATTAGTCTCGCCAAGAATTTTTGAAATCA
>DJKK01000260.1:1696-2555 GCA_002434595.1 Alphaproteobacteria bacterium UBA6544
AAATAAATTTTTTAAAAAAGTATATTTCAATATGTAATAATAATAAATTTAGATAAATAAATTACATAAAATATTTATAAAATCATACAGTTTTAATTCTATCATTAAATTTTATACGGGCTTATCGGTCGCGAATACACGCTCGCGCGCTTGTCCTTTGAACTCAACGATATTTCCGACGCCGTCTTGGCATTGCATGATGCGCTGTTCGGCCGGTTTGCCGGCGAAGGAAATGCGTGGTGTCAGGACCCAGTCGACCTTCGCCGCTTCCAGTTGCGATTTCATCTCCTCCCATGCGGCCGGATCCAGAACGACTCCGAAATGCCGCAATGGCGAGATAGCGCCGTCGGAGGGAATGGTGCCGGCGTTCTGTCCCGCCTGGTCTGCCGCTAGATGGGCGACGATGTGGTGGCCGAAAAAGTTGATATCGAAACGGCCTCGGGTTTCCCTGCCGATCGCACAGCCAAGCGTTTCGACATAAAAGGCTTTCGCCCGATCAAGGTCGTCGACGGGAATGGAGAGATGAAACACCGGTTCCATGATACGCACCCTCTGCGAATTTAGTTCCTTTACATAGCGATGTAGAAAACGAAGTTGCTGCTGCAAGCAACAAAAGGACGAAGGTGATGAGCGAAGCGGGCAAGAAAACGGTTCTGATTGATGGAGATGTGCATCCCAATGCGCTCGCACTGTTCGACGCGCGCGACGATGTCGAACTGGTGAAGGTCCCGCTGGAAGATGCGGCGGCACTGGCGGAAGCGGTGTCGGGGGCGAACGGTATCCTGGCGCGTTCGGCGCGAATCACGCCGGAACTTATTGCGTCCGCGAACGGCCTTCAGGTGGTATCACGCCATGGTGT
>DJKK01000260.1:2947-15913 GCA_002434595.1 Alphaproteobacteria bacterium UBA6544
CTGTCACCGGTACGGCGAATTCACCCTCGGTGGCAGAGCACGCGATGATGTTCATGCTTGCTTGTGCCAAACGCCTTCGCCCGACGGACCGGCGGACTAGGGAAGGCGACTTTCTCAAGGCCCGGCAGGAACTGGGCCGTGTCGAGCTCTTGGAAAAGAAAGTTTTGATCATCGGATTCGGGCGGATTGGCAAGATCGTCGCACGGCGATGCCAGGGGTTCGATATGGAGGTCCTCGCCTACGATCCCTATATCGACCAGCAGTTCATTCGCGATGCCGGAGCAATGCCGGTCGAGGCGTTCCGGGATGTCCTGGGTGAAATTGATTTTCTGACCGTCCACGTGCCACTTAACGACGAAACGAAAGATCTGATCGGCGCCACGGAACTGGGAATGATGAAATCCTCCGCAATTCTTGTGAATTGCGCACGCGGCGGGATAGTGAATGAAGGCGCATTGTACGACGCGTTGAAAGAAGATCGTCTCTTTGGCGCGGGCGTCGACGTGTTTGCCATCGAGCCGACACCGGGCGACCATCCATTGTTTACACTCGATAATGTATTGGTAAATCCGCATGCCGCTGCGTCTGCCGTCGAGTGCCTCGAACGCATGGGTGTACAGGCGGCGCAGAACATCCTCGACCTTTTTGATGGCAAGCTCGACCCGCAAATGGTGGTCAATACCGATGCGCTCTAGCCCGTCATAAGCTGCCCGTAGAGGGCGAGGGTTTTTGCATTTATAATTTTTTCCGCGAATATCTGTTCGGCGCGACGACGCGCGTTTGCTCCATATTTCCGGCGGAGCTCGGCATTGTGCGCAAGACGTTCTAGCGCTTCGGCAAGCGGGTCAATTGAACGAGCCGCGACAAGCAGGCCGGTCTCGCCTTCGATGCATGCTTCACGACAGCCCGGCACGTCCGTTGCGACCATTGGGCGTCCGCAGGCTGCGGCTTCCAGCAATGATTTTGGCAAACCTTCTCGATAGGAAGGCAGGACAGCGATGTGCGCCCGGGCATATTCTCCCGTGATATCCTCCGACGGGCCTACGACTTCAACGACACCCTCACGATGCCACTCCGCGAGTTTCTCCCGCGGTATCGAAGCCGGATTGTCGTCGGCAGGGCCAACCAGCCGGACACGTAGCCCAACGCCTTTTTGGTGAAGGCGGCGAGTAGCTTCAACCAACTCGAAGATACCTTTATCGCGAAGCATTCGACTAACGCACACGGCGACGGGCGGGCCGGGCGGTTCCGGTGTAAAGGCGAAGCGGTCGATGTCGACACCGGCGCCTGGAATGACATCGATACGTTCGCGCGCCACACCGAACGTCTCTGTATAAAGGGCCAGGTCATCCGGGTTTTGCAGGATTGTCTTCGTATTCTCACGGTTCATCAGTATGCATTGCGCCTGTCTGATGAAGGGGCGGGCCGTACGTGCGAATGGTCCGCTCGAGATGAACATGAACCCCATGCCGGCAACCGCGTTCACAACAGCGGGAACTGCAGCTCTCCATGCCGCATAACCGCCGTAAAGGATGGGTTTTAGGGCGACATGATGGACCAGATCGGGGCGCTCTTGTCGGTACAAGGCGATGATCTGACGAATTGTCCGAAAGTCCGTGAAAGGGTTGCGTCCACTCCTTGCAATCCCAATCGGGACAACACGTAATCCGGCCCGCTCGATGGGTTCACGGTGTTCGCTTACGCGTGTGGCGACCACGACTTCCGCGCCAGCCTCGCGGGCCGCAATTCCAAGCGCCAGGCGATGAGAACAAAAATACCAATCCTCACTGACGAGGTAGAGGATCTTCCGGCCCGCCAGACTCATGCCCACCGCTCCAGCCAGGCTTGCGCCTGAAGCAAACCCCAAATGCCGTGTTGAGAATTGCCCTTGCCATCAAGAAAACTTTCCCAGGCGTGCCGTACCGCGGCAGGTTCGAACATACCGTCATCGGCAAGGCGTTTTTCGTCGAATTGACTTTCCGCCCATTCGTATAAGGGGCCGCGTAGCCAGTCATCGAGAGGTATTGCGAACCCCATTTTCGGACGGTCGATGAGGTTCTGTGGTACGTGGCGGTAACAGACCTGACGCAGCAGCCATTTGGTTGTTGATCCCCGAATGCGCATTCTTTTCGGCAACGTCCAGGCAAACTCAATAAGTCGGTGGTCGAGAAGTGGGACACGGACCTCGAGACTTACCGACATGCTGGCTCGGTCGACCTTCGTCAATATGTCATCGGGCAGATAGGTGACCGTATCTAAATAGGCCATTCGTTCTGTAAAGTCGCCAAGCTCTTCGGCCGTGCGCCAACTCTCTCCAACCGATTCCTCACCCTGAGATATAAATGCACTCGGCTCGGGCCACTGACTTACGAGCCGTCTATAGATTGCGGTTTCATCAGACTGCCGAAAAACGGTGGCAAGTTTGTGCATTTTTTCGCCAAGCATCCTGGGTCTTCTTCCCGCAGGAATAACGCGCGCGAGCTTGTCCCAGACCCCGACCGACAAACTTTCCGCCGCAGCTGCGAAAAGCTGACGTTGCCATCCGCTCATGCGTGACATACTGCGCCAGGCGTCCTCGGCGGCGATGTAACGATTGTATCCAAAGAAAACCTCGTCGCCGCCATCGCCCGAGAGCGCTACCGTGACGTCTTTCCTAGCTAGTTGTGAGACCAGTCGGGTAGGCAAGGCGGATGAATCGGCAAAAGGCTCATCGTACCAATCCGGAAGCTGTGGGATTAGGTCCCGGGCGCGGTTTGCGGAAAGATAGAGTTCGGTGTGATCGGATCCGATATGTGCGGCAACGGCGCGTGCATCTTCCGCTTCGTCGAATGCGGTGTTCTCAAACCCGATGGTAAAGGTTCGGATCGCGGCGTCGCTTTCCGCCTGCATCAAGGCGGCAACGGTCGTCGAGTCGACGCCGCCGGAAAGCAGGGCGCCAAGAGGAACGTCGGCAACCATTCGGCGTCGAATGGCATCGCGCATCAGTCCTTCGGCGGCACCAATAGCCCACTCGTCAGTGACCTCTGTTCGTTCCTGACGAATGACATCCGCCATTGTCCAATAGCGTGCGACTGTCGGGTCTTCTCCCGGGCGTAGGGAGAGCAGACTCCCAGGTGGGAGCTTGAATACATTTCGATAAATCGAGCGCGGCGCGGGAATATAGTTGAACCGCAGAAATCCCGCGACCGCATCGCGGTCGATTTCCGGTTTCCAGCCGTTGACGGCACGAAGCGCTTTCAGTTCCGACGCAAAGAAAAAACGGTCATCAACCGATCCGAAATATAGGGGTTTGATCCCCAAACGGTCACGGATTAGCCAAAGCCTGCGCGCCTCGCAATCCCAAAGCGCGATGGCAAACATGCCAATCAGGCGTTTTACGGTGGTCTCAATCCCCCAGTGGCCAAATGCCTCCAGTATTACCTCGGTGTCCGACGTACCTCGGAACCGGCACCCGTCGTCCAGTAGCTGCTGGCGGAGTTCTTGATAGTTATATACCTCGCCGTTGTAGACGATGGCGAAACGCCTGTTGGCGGATAGCATCGGTTGGTGTCCGGAAGGCGTGAGGTCGATAATCGCCAAGCGACGAAAGGCGAGTGCGAGGCCACTCGGTGTATCAGTCCACTGCCCACCCATATCGGGGCCGCGGTGATGGAGAGCGTCCGCCATCTGCTTCGCCTGCAGGGCGAGTTCATTACCGTCAAGTTGACGCTTGAGATCGACGAGACCGGCAATGCCGCACATCGGGTTTTCCACTGAATACCGTTTTAGGCACTTTAAGGATGTGAGCCTTAGGAGGCAATCGAGCGGTATCGGTCTGGCTAACCTAATGCAATTGCGGATTCGACCCGCCCGAATTAGGTTTCACCATGAAGCGGGTACAAATAATGAACACCGCGCAGTGATTGGCCGTGTCTGATTGCTGCTATAAATTCCCATATACACGTGTTTGCGCATTGGATTTTGAACGGATTTAGGCGGTGCGGCGGGTTATCATTGATTGCGATCCAGGACAGGACGACGCGGTCGCCTTGTTATTGGCTTTGATATCTCAAGACGAACTGGATCTCGCGGGTATTACGTGTGTTGCCGGCAATGTGCCGTTGCGCCACACGGTGCGTAATGCTTTGCGCGTAAGAGAGTTATCGGGACGTCGGAACGTGCCTGTTTACGCAGGTTGCCCAGGGCCCATTTTACGGCCATTGGCGACGGCTGAAGAGGTACACGGTAAAACCGGACTTGATGGTGTTGACCTGCCCGAGCCAGACCATGGTGCCGAGGAACGCCATGCGGTCGAATTTATCATCGAATCGTGTCGCGCAGCGCCGGATAGTGGTATCACATTGTGTCCCATTGGGCCGATGACAAACATTGCTATGGCGTTGGTCATGGCGCCAGAAATTCGCCGAAGTATTCGTGAGATCGTGTTTATGGGTGGCGTGGCGCTGGACCTGGGGAATATCACTCCATCAGCTGAGTTTAATATTTTCGTCGATCCGCATGCCGCAGAGATCGTGGCTAAGTCGGGTATTCCGCTGACGATGTTTGGACTCGACGTGACCCACAAGGCGCTGGCTACACCAGCTCGCCGCGCCGCCATTGAATCGATACCAACGCCGGTCGCACAGGCCGTTGGGCAGATGCTCGCCTATTACGACCGTACCGATGTTGACCGGTATGGTGATGTCGGTACGCCGTTGCATGACCCCTGCGTAATTGCGTATCTGCTCCGTCCCGAATTGTTCGAGGGACGCAGATGTTCCGTTACCGTCGACACGTCGGATGGGCCGTCGCTTGGTCGTACGGTTGTCGATTGGTGGGGCAAGACAGATGCTCCGGCGAACTGCCTCGTCGTTTCGGAAATCGATGCGGATGGGTTTTTCGAATTATTGAACCGGCGTTTCGCACAGGTGTGACGGGCAACACAGTCTCGCTGGTGGATTGATTTACAATTCCGGCCATATTTGTTCGATGAGGGAATGTCGAATGAACGAACAACCAATTACCTATGAGGTTGCGGTCTACAATAAGGATGTCCGCGACGCGATGAAGGAAGGGGAGAGACATCCCTTTCTAAAGGACGAGTGGGCGGATATCCATTATGTGGAAATCCTCGCTTATTCGCCAAGCGCGGCGCGCCAGAAGGTGGAAGTCCGTTATCCGCCATTCAGGGGCTATGTTATAGAGGACATCCAAGAAGCCTAAGTCGTACCAAGTCGACTCTATTCGGCGAGGGCTCGTTCGAGAAAGTCTAACCTATCCTGACCCCAGAACAGCTCATCCTTGCAGATATAGGTTGGGGCACCGAAGACCTGCCGTTTCGCGGCTTCGTTCGTATTGGCTTCATACGTAGCGGCGGCGGGGTCCTGCTTGCTGTCTTGCAGGAGTGCCTCGCCGTTAAGACCTCATTGATTCGCTGCTTCGACAAGGACGGCATCTTCAGCGATATTCTTCTCCTCGGTCCAGCATTTAGTCATGATGGCAAGCGAGATAGGGCCCATGTCGTGGCCTGCCAACCCGGCCGCAATGGCCATCAACGCCCCTGGCTTGTCGTTGGTTGGAAAATGCGCGGGTTCCAGAGTGATCTCTTTATTTAGATGCGTTTTCCATCGTTTCAGCTCCATCATCCGGTAGTCGCGACGTTGGGGTGACCGCTTGCCCAAGGGCAATCCGCCGGACTGCGGGAATATCACGCCGAGGTTCATTGGCTTGAATGCGATGGTGGCACCGGCATTGGCGGCGATCGCGCAGAACCTCTCGGCTCCGAGATAACTCCACGGCGATACGTGGCTGTAGTAATAATCGATATGCTGTGCCTCTTTTGGGGATTACCAAGGCAAATCTCTTGAACTAAGTGGCCGGTAATTCGTCATGCACAATGCGTCCCCCCGTGACGGTGAGGACGGATTCAATATCAGGTATCATGTCTTCGTCGATCGTGAGTGGGTCTTCGGACAGAACGGCCAGGTCAGCGAACTTGCCGGGTTCTATCGTTCCCTTTTCATCTTCTTCGAAACTTAGCCATGCGCCCTCCCGGGACGCACAGGCAAGCGCTTCCATCCTGGTCAACGCCTGCGCCTCTCCCAGCCGTTCGCCCGTCTCCTCGGTCCTGCGAGAGACGACGTGCCAGATTGGATGGAAAAGGGTCGGCGGCACATTGTCGGTCGCGAGAGAGACATGGATGCCCGCGTTTAAGAGGTCCCGCATTGGCAGAATCCGGTCAACTTGGTCAACGCCGTATTCGCGGCGCAGCGCTTCGCCCTCCTGATAAATCCACCTGTTACTATAGGCTTGTAGAACCAAGCCCAAATCTCTGATGCGTGCGATCTCTTCCGGCGAATATCGGCCTATATGTTCAATCAGCCAACGCTGATCACCGATCGGTGCCTGCTTGTCGACGATCTCATAGAGGTCGAGAATATTATCGGTAAAAGATCCGACCCGAATGCCATTACGGGCCGCTTCTACCATCAGTTCGAGCATTACGCTTTCAGGCAGAGCTGCATCGAAATTGAAGCCGGCCCATCCCGTATAGGGACCGCATTCGGCGCGAAGTCGATTTTCCTCTGAATAATCCGATTCCGTGTAGAGCCCGGCCATGCGCAAATATGCGTCGCCCATTCCGCGCCCTCCGAGCCAACGTCCCCAATCGACCAACAGGTCACGCACGTCGTCCGGCGTGATGCTCGGCCAAGCGGGACTGAACATTAAATTCGCGCGTACGGGGGGCGGTCCTTTACGGCGGACCGATTCGTAGGCGGCGAGGACCTCACCTGCGATGCCGTGACCCTCGAAAACACTGGTCGTTCCGTAGCGGTTGTAGACGGCCATCGAACGTTCGAGGCCCGTCGTGCGGTCTTCAAGTGTGAACCGCGGTATGCACTTCATCAGCGTTTTCTCGACCAGTGGCTTGTAGGTGAATTCATACAAGGCGCCAGTTGGCTCGCCGGTGGTGAGATCTTTCTCGATTTGGATCGACGGTGTCGGCGGCATGGAATTTCTATCAATGCCCGCCCTTTCCAAAGCGAGTGTGTTGGCAACCGAGACGAGGGGCAGAGTGTTGCGCCAATGTCCCCATATGGCGCGGATATATACCGGATGATCAGGTGCGACTTGGTCGATATCGTGCCGGTTCGGGAACCGGCCTTCCGCAAGATTGCCGGGCACCCCTTCGTAGAATGGCGGTTCGCCCACAGGCATCGTGACGATCCATTCGCCTTTCGGCGTATCGCAAACCACATCTGCGATATGCTGGAGAATGTCGTCGATTGATCGGCAGCCGGCGAGGGACGGGGGGATATCCTTTAGCCCCTCGCGGTCCATGTGTGCATGACCATCAATCAACCCGGGGATAACGGCGCGTCCCTTCGCATCGAGCACTCGGGTTTCGCCGGTTGCCAGGCGTGTTGTTTCGTTGTCGCCACCGACTGCGCTGATCCGGTCTCCTGAAATCGCGACCGAATCCAAGACACGGTCGTTTGGGTCAAGTGTTATGACCTTGGCGTTTTTAATGATTAAGTCTGCGATACTCATTGCCCGTGTCTATCTGAAGTTATCCATGAATCTACCGCGGCGGTGTCAACGTGATCGTTTTGTACCTGTATTGCCTTGAGCCATGCATCAACGTCAAAGCCGGCTGGGCCCATGACGCCCCGGTAATAGACACGGCCATCCTTATCGAGCACATAAAGACGTTCTGGCAGTGCTGCATACTTGTCGTAGACTTCATTCCGCATGTTGTAGAGAAGCGTTGGCTTTGTGCCGTCGAGCCGTGCAGCCTAGTTTACTCTGCAAATTGGATACTTCGAAAGGCAACAGAATGCACTTCGGTTACGACATTCCGACGCGCGGGCCTTTGGCCTCACCAGAGAATATTTCATCGATTGCGCAGCGTGGTGAGGCATTGGGATTCGGTACCGCCTACGTAAACGACCACATCGTCGTGCCGCGAGATGTTGCCTCACGCTATCCGTATTCGGAGGGTGGTGACTGGGCCGGCGGACAATTCGGTGAAGCGATGGATATCCTATCGCTGCTGGCGTTTTTGGCGGCGGCAACGTCGAAGGTTCGATTGCTGACATCGGTCATGGTGGTTCCGTATCGCCACCCTGTGGTGACGGCGAAGATGATCGCCACAATCGATGTGCTGTCGAATGGCCGGGTCACCATCGGCTGCGGCGCCGGCTGGATGGAAGAAGAATTCATTGCGGTGGGCGCACCGTCCTTTTCCGAACGGGGCAAGTCGACGGATGAGTATTTGGAAATATTTCGCGAAATCTGGACCAAGGAGACGCCCTCATACGACGGTACCTATGCCAGTTTCGGCAACATTGCCGCGTTTCCGCAGCCGAAGCAGTCGCCTCTGCCAATTTGGATTGGTGGCGAGAGCCGCCCGGCTTTAAGAAGAACTGCGAAGTATGGTGATGGTTGGTATCCTATTGGTTACAATCCGAAGTTTCCGCTCGACACCTTGGGCCGGTTCAAAAAACGACTTTCTTCATTGCACGAAGAAGCGGAGCAGATCGGGCGCGACCCCGTATCGATCTCTCTTGCCTATAATTCGACTTGGTATACCGGCCCCAGCGAGGCGGTCGACATCGAAGGAGAGCGTCGGCTGTTCACCGGTGGTACGGATGCGGTCAAAGCAGATTTGGCCGCGCTCGCTGAAATTGGTGTTGAAACGTTCATGTTCCGCTTCGCCGGCAAGACGATGTCCGAGACGGAAGACGCCATGAGCGCTTTTGCGGAGAGTTATATCTCCGGGTAAAGAACGCTATCTGGGCCGAGGACACGTTCGATGTATCAATGCAGCATCGGCTTATCGAGTTCTCTTATTTACCGAAGTTGGACCAGGGGTGGCAGGGCGAGGTCAACCCGGAGGCCGACATTTGCGGAGCCGCTTAAACTTCATGTCCGCGAAGCATATCCACCTATCGTTATCCGCAATAAGGGCCTTACTTTGTTTCAAGTGGATACCCAATGATTACCGTATCAATAGTCGAGAACAATCCCATCGCCTTTAACGAGAGATAGATCGAGTGGTGCCAATTTCGGGCTCCTGAGGGCGTCTACCATCATATCCTGGTCGTTGACCTAGAAAACGAAACAGCCGAACGGCTTATGAAGTTCGAACCCAACAAATCTTATGCCATGCGGCGCCATACCGGTTCCACAAAGACTTTCGTGCTGTCGGGCGAGCAATCATCGAGCCGTATGAAAAGGGCGGGTTCTCGCATGCGGCACGCAAGGCTGGTGGTTGGGCGGAACGCTATGGCGACGAGTCAGGCGGCGTTATCTCTCTTCCGATGATAGGGAAAGATGACGCAATCTACGGCATTCTGTTGGATGAACCTGAGCTCGAACGCGCCATATTGGTACATGAATTTAAACGCGGTTTGGAGAAGCGTCTGACCGCTGAGAGGAGCAAATAATGCAAGCTGTTGAGAACGCACAAGGTGGATACATCTATCTGCCGGCTGGCTTTCCCTTTTCTTCGGGTGCGGCCGCGATGTCAGGTTTTGAGGTAGTGCATGCTGTCTTCCGTCGTCCGGTGCTCTGGCGTGACGGATTTGCAGCGATGGAACAGCTCTTTGTGTCGGAGGAGCGGCCGAAACAGGCGCTTTGCGGTGTTGAGCTGAGGTGTCCGGCACCCATGACACCGGATGGGTTCCACGAGTTCAATATCGGGTACCGCGCGATCCTTGAGGATTGGGACATCATTATCGACGGGGTTAATCCGGTTGGGCGAACCAATGTATCTCCGGTCCAGAACCCACCGTCAGAAACCTTGATGTATGGTTTCAGCTACACGGTTGAGAATGCAGACGCCGAGCCGAGTTTCTGCGGTGCCGGGGGCGGCGAGACGACGGATGACGGTATCGTCGCTGAAGGCGATATGTCCGTCGACGGGATGCGCGCCAAAGCGTGCCGGGTGATGGACATCATGGAAGCTCGTCTTTCGGGCCTCGGCATGACCTGGGAGCAGGTGACGGATGTCAATGTTTATACTGCGGCGGAGAATGGCGATTGGCTACCATCTGAACTAATGCCACGTATGGGTTCGGACGCCTATCACGGTATTCGCTGGTATCTGTCGCGTCCGCCCATTATCGGTCTCGATTTCGAAATGGATCTGCGCGGCGTACGCCAAAAAATCTGGCTTTAGCGGAAATAGCCGAAGCGTCATGCCGCCGATTTGAACTGTTCGCGGCCGGCTTTTGAGATTTCCTCGATGTGCCGATGGGCATTGCCGCAGCAACCGCCGAGGATGTTGATGTGCGTATGGCGGTCGAGTAGCGCAGCGTGGTGGCGTCATCGATGATCGCAATGGCCTCCCAAGAGGCGTGTCCCATCGAGAGCATTCAGTCAGTTTCCACCTAGAATGAGATCGCAACCGGCATGTCGCTTTCTCGCGCGACCGAGACGATCTCCATCGCTTAGTTCGTATTCGTCATCGTCAGAGCCGTCACCATATCGGCAACGGCTTCGGCAAAGGCGCCGATCTGTGATTTTTGATAAGCATGTGCGTCCGTTGGCGCCATCTCCTCGCTGGCAACATATTTATCGTTGCGCGGGCCGATACAGCCGCTGATCACGATTGGCAGCGCACCTTTGTGGGCATTGGGCACATCGCGCATCATCGCTACGGAAGCGTGACTGTTATCTGTGAGTTTCTCATTTCAATATCCGATTCTCCGGGCCCAATCTGTATTTGTCCGACAGGTGGGTGTTTCCAGGATCAGCCCGCTCCAACCACTCGCGCGATGTCGATCTATGGGCCAAAATAGTTCCGCGTCCGCGCGTCTCTCTTTTGTTTCCATCAACACGAACGCGGCGAAATGAGGCAACTCGATTCCGTCGCGAAAAACGAGAGCCTTCTCCAGACCGCCGTCTGTCAGGAAGAAGTAGCCATCCATTTGCGGCAGGTGGTTTCTGTATTTACTCATTGAATTGGTCGCTCGTGGTTTCGTCGATGCCATGATCCCAGACATGACAGCTGTAGAAGACGCTAACGGCGGTCTTAATGATGGCGTAGAACGGTCTGTGAGCGTCGGCACACTTGGCGAAGTTTGCCGGCGAGCGACATTGGTTTGTTTAATGGTTGAATGCGAAACGAGGGAGCCAGCGAATGTATAAATGGATCGACCATATTGTTGTCCGCGTGAACGATGTCGAAGAAGCTTTAAGTGACTATGAAGGCAAAATGGGTTTAAAGCGGCGGGAAGATCCGGTCGAGAAACCCGAAATTGGCATGAAACGCGCGATTTTGCCCCTTGGTGATGATGGCCGGTTTATTGAGATCTGTGAGCCGCTCGGGGAAGGCGCCATCGGCAACGCGTTGGCGAAGCACGGTGAGGGTTTGCACCTTGTGGCGCTCGGCGTTGAAGACATAGAGGCCGCAAAGGCAGAGATGCAGGCCAATGGCGCACGATTGATCGAGGCTGGCTCAATGGTATTTGTCCATCCCAAGGATGGGCATGGTGTGATGTATCAACTCGTCGAGCGGAAGTAGGGGTTCATTTGAGCCTCAATCTCGACAAATTGCGCGCGGAAACCCCGGGTGTCCGGGATGTAGTGCACTTCAACAACGCCGGTGCCGCTTTGATGCCGGAACCTGTGCTGGCGGCGCAAATTGAGCACTTGAAGCTTGAAGCGCGCATCGGTGGCTATGAGGCTGCGGCGCAAGAAGCGGAGCGCTGCAGCAGTGTATACGAATCGGTCGCGAGGCTGATCGGTGCATCCGTGCCCGAGATCGCGCTGGTTGAGAACGCCACAGTTGCTTGGGATATGGCGTTCTACGCGCTTCCTTTCGCCAAGGGCGATCGCATCTTAACGGCGGAGACGGAGTACGCGGCAAACTACATTGCGTATTTGCAGGTCGCAAAGCGTGTAGGCGCCATTGTCGAGACAGTGCCATCCCGGGCGAGCGGTGAACTGGATACCGCCGCGCTCGAAGAGATGATTGACGAGCGGGTGAAGTTGATTTCGATAACTCATGTCCCGACGAATGGAGGTCTAGTAAATCCAGCGGCCGAGGTCGGGCGTATCGCGCGAAAGCACGGCATTACGTATCTGTTGGATGCCTGTCAGACGATTGGTCATATGCCCGTCTATGTCGAAAAAGTCGGCTGCGATATCCTATCGGCAACCGGTCGTAAGTATCTCCGCGGGCCACGAGGTACGGGTTTCCTCTACATAAGGAAAGGGCTTCTGGAGACGCTTGAACCACCGATGATTGATCTCTTCGCAGCGACCTGGACAGGACCGGATAGCTATAAATTGCGGCCAGATGCCAAGCGCTTCGAGAATTGGGAAAATAACTATGCTGCCCGGCTTGGTCTCGGAGTGGCGGCCGATTACGCGCTCCGGGTCGGACTCCAAGAAATCTGGGACCGAATTCAGGCCTTGGCCGCGAGGATGCGCAAGGGTCTCGGTGCGGTCGATGGCGTGGTTCTGCGCGATATCGGCGCGACACAATGCGGCATCGTTACATTTTCCCTCGAAGATATCCCGGCATCCGGAATCAAGAAATCTCTGACGGCCTGTGATATCAACGTCAGTGTCTCCGGCCCGTCCAGCACCTTGCTTGACGCGATGCGTCGCGATCTTCCGGAGATCGTTCGTGCTTCAGTGCACTACTATAATTCCGAAACGGAGGTCGATGCGCTGATTGACGCCATTTCCGAAATTTCAGCGAAAAGGAACTAGAGATGGGTGGCATTACGGGAGATTTCGTAGGGCGCCTCGCGGCCGTCTGGCATCGGTTCACGCTTCCCAAGAGTGATGGCGAATCCTTGGCGGAAATGTTGGCGCCAATGGATGCGGCCGGCGAGAGAGTGGCGTCACAAGTTGATTTCGATATGGAGCCTTCCGATTTCGAAGGCTCGCTTTCGCTTCTTGCACCCAAACGAGGTGAGAAATGAGCGTGGATATCGCATTTCAGGATGCCTGTGAGACGGCGTCGCGCAT
>DJKK01000327.1:0-407 GCA_002434595.1 Alphaproteobacteria bacterium UBA6544
CGGTTGGATTTGGCATCTGCGCCTCAGGTAAGGAATATTTTGGTGACGCAGCCATGGTGGTGATGATCGCGCCAATTCCCGAGGATGCTTTCCGCCTCTTCAACGGTATTCGCGACGATGTGGGACCAACGATCGCCGATCTTTCTGATTGGCTTGGTGACGTCCCACCCCTAATCGTCACCCACGCAGACCCACGTAACCAGCATGTCCCTCAGATCATAGAGGATTTATCTCGTGAGACGAACGGCTTTCTGATCGGTGGTTTAACGGCATCGACCGGCGCACATCCGCAACTTGCCGGCGACGTATCCGAAGGCGAGGTTTCTGGCGTGATGATGTCGCTCGAATCCGTACCCGTCGTCGCCGCCCTGACGCAGGGATGCTCGCCCATCGGCCCGGTCCGCCGG
>DJKK01000327.1:822-2780 GCA_002434595.1 Alphaproteobacteria bacterium UBA6544
GCCCGCGACCTGCACAAGGTAGCCGGGTATATCTTCGCAGCTCTTCCGGTCAGCGGAACCGACACCGGCGACTACCTCGTACGGAACCTCACCGGCATCGATCCGGAACAAGGTCTCATTTCCATCGGTGAGTATGTTAACGCAGGAGATTCTATTCTGTTCTGCCGGCGCGATCATGACAGCGCCGTCGAGGACATGCGCCGCATGCTCGGCGACCTGCGTCAACGTGCCGGCAATGCGCCCATTCGAGGCGGGCTATACTTTTCCTGTTGTGCCAGGGGACCCAACCAATTTGGCGACAATAGCGAAGAGCTGGGCCTTATTGCGGATGAACTCGGCAATTTTCCCTTGGTTGGTTTCTTCGCCAATGGCGAAATCTCGAACAACCGACTGTATGGTTATACCGGCGTCCTGACGCTGTTTCTTTAGACGGAGGTTCTTCTGGTCCGTCTCTTTGTTGCTCTCTCCGTGCCATCTGATATCAGTCGACGCCTATCCGCCATGGCGGGTGGCTTGCCCGGTGCCCGTTGGACGCGCGACGACAATTTCCACCTGACACTGCGCTTCATCGGCGATATCGACGAAGGCGTTGCCGATGACGTCGATGGTGCGCTGCTGGAAATTGACGCGCCGCCATTCGACGTTTCGATTGTCGGCATCGGCTATTTTGGAAAGGCTAAAACAGCGCGGGCGCTATGGGCCGGCGTCGACACGAGTGAACCGTTGATCCGCCTGCAGCAAAAAATTGAGTCTGCGATGCAGCGCATCGGTCTCGCGGCAGAGGAACGCAAGTACGCGCCGCATATCACTCTCGCACGCCTCAAGGGTACGCCGCAGGGACGTCTTGAGAATTTCGTCGCCGACCATTGCGATTTTCGCGCCCGTCCTATTCACGTCGTTACATTCACACTGTATTCCAGCTTTCTCTCATCCTCGGGAGCAATCTATACGCCGGAGGTAACCTATCCTCTGAACGCCGCATGAACGAATTGTTGGCGCGCGTGCACGAATCGGGCATTCCCTGGAACGATGCTAACGGAAAACGACTGAGAGACTAGCTGCAAATGTCCGCTGATGAATTCTATAACGAATCAAAGAGCGCCATCGTGCCAATGGGGTTTTGTTACCCCGAGGTCGATGCCAAGGGCGGGGAAAAACTACCGCATCACGAATACGCCTCGGAATGGCAACCCCCACTCCTCGCCGCCTTGCCCAATGTCAAACTGAGCTTGCTGATCGGTCAGTACGAACAGCTGCGATATCTCGCCAAGTCCCGCGAGAAGACACTCGCAGATACCGGGCGACATTGGCGGAATTATGTCTGGGTCCAGAAGAACCCCTGATTCACCGAAGAAGTGCTGACGGAGCTACGCGGCCCGGTATCCGACTTATTCGGTTGAGGCTTCAAGCACCTCCATATCCGCGTCAGAGAACCCGAAATGGTGGCCAATTTTGTGAATTAATACGTGCCGCACCAAAATATCGAGCGAAGACCCCGTCTCACACCAATAATCCAGGAGCGGTCGCCGGTAGAGGAAGATCATATCCTGCTCCGCTGACGCGTCGGCGACGCTCTTTTGCGTCAGATCCACTCCTTGGTAGAGGCCGAGCAATTCGAATGGCGAGTCGAGCTCAAAGACGGCGACGGTTTCGTTATCCGGAAAACCATCGATGCGGAAAACGATATCTCCGGTAACTTCGTACTGCTGTTGCGGAATATCGGCCAGGGCGCGTTCAGCGAGCGCTTTAATATCCTCTGCGGCAAGCGATTTCAGCGGCGGCGCCATGGGTCGTCTATCTGGGATGAAGGATGTTACTAATATGGAAATATTGCCAGATTTCACGAGGGGACAGACCCATGGTCGACAGACTTAGCGAATCCGAACGCAATGCAGTGCTATCCACACTTCCGAAGTGGGAGCCCGTCGAAGGCCGCGATGCCATCCACCGAAAGCTCC
>DJKK01000190.1 GCA_002434595.1 Alphaproteobacteria bacterium UBA6544
CCCTCACTTCGAATTGCATCTTCATTTAGCGATTCGGAGGTAATAAACGTTGTTTCGGACAACCCGAAATTTTCCAAAAGCTGAATATTGAACGTTTCTTCAAAGTCGCGTTTTGTTTTTAGGTCAATAGGCGCCGTGCCCAAGAACCCAAACCGCACCTGCTTACTTATAACGTCCCGAAATTCGTCAGATGTCTGCCGCGCAACCGCCATTAGGCCGCGTACGATAGTCGGAACCAGCCAAAGGACATCGACGCGGAGGCGTTCAATTTCGCGCCAATAGTTGAAAAAACTTTGCCCGGAAAACTCGGGTACAACGACTGTGCTACCGCCGCCCGCCAGGGGAATAAGACCAAGGTTGAACAAGCCTCCAATATAGGACATCGGCATGTTGTTCAAATACCGTCCGCCTCGCACATCGGGGTGATGGGCGATGAACCGCTTTGATGACCCCCAGAGCAAACCAGCATCATGCACCAACGGCTTCGGGATTCCGGTCGTTCCACTCGTTGGAATACAGAGCGAACCGCATGCGCCTTCAGGTTCTTCCAACTTGTTGCCAGCACACCAACCAAACGCGGAATCCAATTCGATCTCGATTTCCCGCACTTTGTATTCCGCAAAACTATGAATGTTATCAACCGCTTTGACGATACCGGCCGGCCGTACCATTTTAAGCCAATTATCAACTTCCCGCATTGTTGATTGCGGTGAGACCGGCGCCATTCGCACACCATAGCGAATGCATGCCAGGAATATCGTCAATGTTTCTGCGGCATTCGGCAATATCGAAACAATGGATTGGCCTCTGTGAATTTCGTTTGCCCGCAACCATCCACCGATTTGATCGACGAGGATGTTTAACTCAGCCCAGGTCCAGGATCGGTCATTTATGCATTCCATCAATGCAATATTGTCCGGTTGATCCGCAGCGCAGTTCCGCAAGTCCTGAGAAAACGAATTCATTGGCCGCCAAGATCAAACAATTTCCCGTCGCGTATCAGCGTTTTTCCATAGACCGAGAGGGTCGCGTCCCGAAAGACAAAATCGAGATGGAAAGGCGCGCCAATTTCGTCGATGAAGAGATACTCTAGGACTGTATCCAGCGCCATCAAGGCATTACCGTCCCCCACCCCATTGTCTAAAACACCATGCTTCTGGAACGGGATCGGATTGAAGCTCTCAAATTCAAAGGCCGGTTGCATTCGTGCCATGTGTTCCCCGGGTTCTAACTTTATTTCTTAGTCTCCTACCCGTCGATGGAATGTGCTGTCCCGGAGCTAGCGTTGATCTCCCTTCGGACCCAACGGTCTTGAAGGAGCGCCCACACGCGTGGATCCCGAAATGTATCGGCGATGTGATCAAACTCATCTTCACTCATTCCGACATAAGCCAACCACCTCGCCAAATCGCGTGGTTTTATAGGGTCGTACTGCCTAATTAGCTCAACAGCCTCATTACGCGTCAAACGCCCCGATCTTATGTCCTTGCAACAATGATCGGTGCACCTGCCGTAACCGAATTTAATGAACTTGAGATAGTCGTGGACACCATTTTCATGCATGTCATCCAAATTCGATACGTGGCGGTAGGTCCTGTCGAATGGGGTCTCTGGTACGTCAAACCCATACAAATCAATCATTCTTTGGGTGTGTTTATTAGCGTCCCAATTCACATAATTGCCGAGATATAATCCACGAATTCCAATTTCCATAAGGGTTGTGTCGTCCGGGTATTTCCAATACGTCAAATCCTCGGATGTGAGTCCCTCTCGACCGACAAAGTAATTCCATTCATATCCACGCCCAAAGTGCTCGAGGCGGTCGCGGTAACTCATCTCCGGTAGATCGTTCATGGAGAATTGGCCACTAAGGTCCGTGTAGCCATGTTCCCCCCATATCAAAATGGGTATCTGATATTCTGCCGCGACTCTGACTGGGAAAGTCGTTATCCCCATATGGGCATGCCAGTTCATGTCCCCCATGACGATAAATCCCAGGCGATTCAATTTGATTAGTGTCTCGATCGGTGGCCGGACGACGATATGATCAACGTCGAATACCTGCTGCATACGCGCCAAATTCCGCCAACCGGTCGGCGTGTAGTTGTTTCCGTGATAGGTCACCAGCAACGGATTGAACCCGAGCTCCTGTTTTTTTATATGGACTTGAAAATAGCTATCTTTTCCGCCACTTACAGGAATGACGCAATCATATTTACTATTTGAACGCAGCCGCCCAAGTTCGATGATTTTGCATAGTTCGTGGCGGCGAGATGCCCAAATATCTGGCGAGATCGCGTCTCGCTTCTCCGCCATCCTGCATCCCATGCAAACGCCGTTTCCATCGAACTCGATCGGGACCGCACTGAGGGACGGATAAGTGCATCGTCGGCACCACGTAACATCCGGAATAGATTGTGGGTCACAGTTGTCTGATGGCAGTGGGGTTTCGCTCTCACGCAGTCGGCTCTCGATCCTATTTGATTCATCTTCGTGACAATAAACAGGTTCTCGTTGAATCCATCGACTGCCGAGCCGGTTCGGCCGCAATTCAATTCCTGACCGAATGGCTTCTTCTTTCGCGAGCGGATAGCTGAGTTCGAAAAAGTGAAATATATTTGCGGCGGCCGCGGCATTGGCCCCACCATCTTTGATCGCCGACGCAAAGTCCTCATACCGACCAACGCCGCCGCACGCGATCACAGGAATATTAACCGCCGCCGTCACATCACGAATGAGTTCGCAGTCGTACCCCTCTCCCGTTCCATCCCGATCGATCGAGTTCAGGAAAATTTCTCCACAACCCGCACGCTCGCATTGCCCCGCCCACTCGGCAGGCGTCATGCCGGTTGGCAATTTCGCATCATGGCTATAGACCTCGTAATGGCCATCCTCTAACCGCTTTGCATCTATCGAGACCACAATACATTGCGATCCAAACATCTGCGCTGCGTCGGTCACAAATTTGGAATCTATGATTGCCTGCGTATTAACGACGCATTTGTCGGCGCCTGCACGGAGACGTACCGCAAAATCATCCAATGAACGGATGCGACCACCGACCGCCAAAGGCATAAAGCAGACTTTGGTTATTTCACTCAGAACATCGAGGAATGAACGACCCGCGTATTGCTGTTGCAGGTCGTCACGTCGGAGGTCATGCCCGTCAGGGTCACCAATATCGAGAACGATGATTTCATCGACGTTCCATTGCGAGTACCGCTCAATCGTACTCATGGGGTTCCCAATGAATTGATGCGTCGCGAAATTTTGGCTGCGCACCAGCAATCCGTTTTTCAAGAGCAATACTGGAATTAGGCGTGGGTAAATCATGAGCCGGCGCTAGAGCATGGCACGCTTAAGAAACGCTGAAAGCAGGTCTAGTCCCGCATCCTGGCTTTTCTCGGGATGAAATTGCACACCGTAAGTATTGCCACTTTCGATCGCGGCCGTGACGCTTTTGTTGCCAAACCGAATCGATGCGACGGAATCCGCTAATGGTCCTACCAAGTGGTAACTGTGAGAAAAGTAGTAAATCTCGCCATCCATTTTGGACCCAAGCAGGCATTCTTGCCGGGTGACTTCAACATCGCACCATCCGATATTCGGTACTCGATCAGACGTTCCGCACGGATCCAGGCGGACACAGCGGCCGTCGATCAGGCCCAGTCCCTCATGTAGTCCATCCTCTTCGCTCTCACACGACAGCAACTGCATGCCGAGGCAAATGCCCAGAATGGGCACCCCGCGCCCTACAACGCGCCGCAATGGCTCAACCAGTCGTCGCTCCCGCAAACGGTTCATACCGTCCGCAAAAGAACCAACACCCGGTAATACGACCGCCTCGGCAACCGCTAGGGCTTCAGGTTCCGATGATGGCAATACCTCGGCTCCCACAAGCTCCATGGCTCGGCGAACCGACGCCAGATTGCTAATGCCGATATCAACCAGAAGGATCATCAGACCCGAGTGGCCTTAGGACGGGACATTTCACTGAACGAGATGTCGATCAGGCCCTTGTCCTCAAATTTACACAAATATCGATACAAGGCATCGAATGGCAGATCGTGCCGAGCCGCAATTTCTAGGATCGTCGTTTGGCCGTCGAAATATCTGAAAAGACAATCGAGCAAGTGGCCCCATTTTTCCGAATCCTTGGAAATCGGCTTATCGACAGTCGGATCGGGCCTTTCCATATAAAGATCAAACGCAGGGTTTGAGAGACAGATCAGACCGTTGAATTTTCGATGCATGACTGAGTTGCATTCGAGAATATCGACTGTTTTCTTTAGCACCTCGAACATCTCGTTCATTTTCGTGGCATCCATCAAACTCGGCGAATCCAAACTCGAATGATATTCCCTGAACGGTCGCTCTATGCTCTCGGAACGGGTTAGTTCGATAAATGGAACCTCATATCCGGGCGCTTCCCATACGACTTCATCGTTACCGGCACCCATACGCCAAGGCACGCGCTCGTATGACTTTGCACAATGCCGCAATGCGTTCGCCAGGGCATGATCTACGGTTTGCCCACCTAGAAACGTCGACGTCGCCTTTAGTGGTGCCAGCGTGCCAGGCATCTCTTCAAAAATACCGCAGACAAAATTTTCGACGATCTCATGCGGTGTATCACGCAGATAAAATACTGTTCCGAGATGCTCCGGTCCGAGCACGAGGCGATAGCTATAATGCGTTTCCAGGGTTGCCAACCATTGGAACAACCTTATGAGCACCGCAGTGCCGGCAAAACCATCATTCGCCATGTGCGGGTGGCAGGTATTGGATTGCAGGACGATCGTTTTTTCGCTTTGCCCACGCTTCACGTGATGCGCCACCAGCATCTCGCCCGGCTCGCGTTCGGTTTTCAAATTTACCCTATAACGCCCCGGGCCGAGACGGGTGTATATGTCGTAAGGTACGCACAACGCCCAATCAGCATCCCAAGGTCGATATTGCCACATGCAATGGAACATATACGCGTCGGGAAGCTCAGGGTTTGTCACCAGATGTGCGGCCAGCTCTTCCCAGTCGAGTTCGCCGTCAAACGAATTGCTGTATCGCGCAACGCCCAAAGTATGGTTGGTGCCGTCGAAGACGAGTTCCCCGTCTCGCCACAATTCAGCGCGAGAAGCGCGCCAGTTTTGCGGCACCTCCCAACCATTGAATGAATCTCCCGATCGAAACCGAAACACTTCGAGCGACACCTCTTCCCCGATGCGATCGAACAAGCGCCCGTTTTCATCCGCGACTACTCCCGTTGCGAAGGCGCACAAATCCTGTGTCAGATCGATAAAGCGGTTTGGGTCTGCGTTCATCTGACAAGCACTACGAATTTGCTAGATGGCTGCACTTGCAAAAGCGAAGAGCGTAAACTTTCCACTTGGTTCACGCAGCCGCTCGAGTTGCAGTAACTCCAGGTCCGCTCGGGTCAATATCGATGCAAGCGATTCGGAACTGAAGACGTGGTGATGGTCGATGAAAAACTCCTCCCTACCACCACCGTCAAGGACCGCCATTTCTCCATCTGGTACTTCGATATAGGTAATGCCCCGCGCTGAAAGCAATCTGCTTGTCTTGCGCAAAAAGGCGACAGGGTCCTCCACATGTTCCAAAACCTTGTTCAGCGAAACACAATCGAAGTTGCCCCAACCGCTTATGTCCACATCGGCGAAATCGCACGTCGTCGTCTTAACACCCACCGTATTGCGTGCATGTTCGGAAAATCGCCCGTCCGGATCCAGCGCCGTGCACTTCCATCCCATGCTCTTCATGCCGCTCACAAATACACCGATCCCTGATCCGATATCGAGCAAACTTCGACCCGAGTCTTTATTTTCGAACCTCGTATCCACAAAATTGTTGACCCGAAGTACTCTGTGATGATTGTCCGACGCCGAAGGTTGCAGTGCGGATACCCTCTCGAAAGCGGCGCGAACTCCTTCTCGCCCACCGTATGTCGCATTCAAGTAATCGCCGCCATACAGAGACGACATGTCCATCTCATGCTGAGAAAAAAAGTGCCTGCAAATCACGCAACGCATATACGCTCGTTTATAGCTGCCAATGATCGGGAATGACACTTCACCGACCGGCGGATCATTATAGTCCAATACCCGTTCAAGTTTGGTCTCGCCGCAAGGGCATCGCAATGTCGGAGCAGGTCCGGCCAACTTACACATCCTCATCCAGGTTGAAATGTCCATCGAGTGCATCGCCATCATCGAGCCAAAGGATCTGATCGAGTTGCTGCTCTTCGATATACTGCAGAAACTCGTCGTGTTTCCCATCCTCAATCAGAAGAAGGAAATAGCGTCCCTGCTTATTGCGGACGAGAACTGCCCGTAGACCGAATTCCGGCAGACGGCCATTGAGCGACGGCGTTGCGTAAAACCCCCAGCTCTTTCTGGTTACGTCCAACTCCGCACCAGCCTCAGTTTTGACCGTCACTTGCTCGTCCGGCAAAAGCGATAACCGACCGGTATCCTTGATCATGACTTTTTGATTGATGCCCGCGCTATAAACGCGCGGCGGTATGATCGGCACGAACTTCATTCCCAATTCCAATCCGAAATGAGGAAGTCTTTGAGTAGCCAAATGCCGTTAACGCGCCTCCAGATGTCCATATTTCTGTATTTGCCACAAATCACCTCGAACGCTTCCAGCGACAAGCCGGTAAATTTGCAGAACGCCGATATATCGCTTTTGGGCGGCTTTACGCCCTCCTCACGGATAATTTCCAAGGCAGCTTCTCGTGAGATGCGGCCATGCCGTATTTCCAGGGAAAGATTATCGAAAAGGCGCGTAAATCCGAACTTGTGCCACTTCAACCAATGATGAACCGAAATAAAGTCATCGTCGATATCGGCAAATGCGTAATATCCCGTCTTCGGACCTTCCTCGCTGGAGCTGAAACCATGCGCCGTCGCTACCGTGAGGCTCGTATGCGGGTCCCACTGAAAATAGTGACCCAAGAACACGGCCTGGATGTCGCGATCTTCCAGCACGTCGGCTTCGGGTCTCGTATACGGACGCAATTCTTGCTCGGTTAGATTTGAATCATACCATTCCGAAATTCGCGTACCTTGGGTGACGCCGTAGCGCGACAGCCATTCATCGTTCAAACGGGTTAAATTTCGGTCGTCCACACCACCACCATATTCGATGGCAGAATTTTCACCCCAAACAATGAGCGGAATCTTAAACTTTACCGCTATGTTTAACGGGATTGCAAAAATCGCGAAATGCATGGGAATCCCGGAACTCCCCGCTCGTTCGAACGCGCTTCGCATAAACGCGGCCTCCACGGACGGCTTAATACTGAAATCGATATGATCGACGCCCAACCGGATCAAATTATCGAGGTTGCGTTTTCCGATCTCCGTTCGCGCCGGCGGCCGCCAGGAAACCGTCAATGGCCGTAATCCAAACTCCAAACACTTAACGACCTGCCACGTGCTGTCCTTTCCACCACTCACCGGCACGAGGCAATCGTAGTCTCGCTTTAGACACCCGACACTGTCGACAAGCGCTTCGAATTCCGCCTGTCGTTTTTGCCAGTCGATAGCATCGCGCTGCTCGAACGCGGCGCAGGCGCTGCATACTCCATCTGTGCCAATCGATAGATTTGGCCGGGTATCCGGCAAGACACAGCGTTGGCACCATTTCATGATGCATATTCCTCAAGAAAGAGCCTCGCATTGAGGAAATTAAACAGGAACTTACTGCGACTGTTGGGTAGATCACCGGCCGCGATGAGCTCTTCAATGGCTTCCTTCCTTACGAATTCAAATATCTTACCATCGTCCAGTAGCGCACCGCGCGTATCCGGCTCCGCCAAATCAAGAAAATCCATCACAGGGGCATTGAATCCAACTTTTCTAGGATTTTCGATAACGCGGGCAGGCGCGATACCCTTGACCGCGTCCCTCAAGACAGACTTCGCACGCCCTTTCTGGATAAGATGCCGGGTCGGAATTTTCTGGCTCCAATCAAACAAACCACGGTCAAGGAATGGGGATCTGTTTTCGATCGAATACGACATCGAATTGAGATCATCTTCGTGGAGAATGACCGGCACTGATTCATGCATCAACTCGTTGGCCATACGGTTACGCAGCAAATCGCCAGTGTAATGGCGTTCTTCGAAATCTTCGCTGAACTGGCCCTTCAGGTTTTCTGCAAAAGCATCTGCATCCAAGTAAATATGCTCTCTTCGGTCCGGGTTATCCGCATAGTAATCAGCATCACTCAAATACGGATTCCGGACAATTGGCGCGACGTAACGGCGCCAATTATCCAACGCCTCCGAATATCCGTCATGCCCCTTCATGACGCTCAAGTAGGCATTGTGGTGATCGTAGTAACCGCTGAACAGTTCGTCGGCTCCCGTACCACTCAACACGACTTTGTAACCCGCGCGCGCGACTGCATCCATCAACAGCCAATGGGCATAATAGGTAATCGTATAGACAGGTGCGTCGTGAATCCGAATCAATCGTCGGAGACGTTCTATAAACTCCGTCCGTTCGATAGCTACAGTGGTGTGACGAATACCGAACTCAGCCACGGCATGCTCGACAAGTTCGGCCTCTTCGTAACGTTCATCCGTATTGACGATTGTAAAACCGTGCACGTCCGCACCCAGTAAATTCTTCGCGACACCAACGAGCACGTTCGAATCAACCCCGCCGCTCAAGCAAAATGCGAGCGGAACATCGGAACGCAGGCGAATTTCAACCGATCTCTTCAGTGCTTTGCGTGTGCCGGATACCGCCGTCTCGTAGGACATCGCGGAATCTTGTTGTTCGAAATCAGCTTGCCAGTACGCAAAACTATGCGCACGACCTGAAGCGTCGATCTGCAAACATTCTCCAGGCGGAAGTTCCTCAATCGCTTCGAAGAATGTGCTGCCGGATTTGTAGAGAGACTTGTAGCCGTTCACGAGGTATCGGGTCAGTTGCGTAAGGTCCGGGGTAAACTTGCGACCTAGCAAGGCGTTTAGGAATTTTACCTCGGAAGCAAAGTAAACGCCGTGCTTCGTTCGATGCAGATAGAGCGGCTTCTCTCCGAACCGGTCTCTTGAGAGCAATAGTGAGCCATCCGCTTTGTTGTAGAAAGCGAACGCCCACATACCCTCACAGGAATCGAGCGCGTTACTCCCGCTGCATGCGAGCCATTGAGCTAGGACTTCCGTATCGCTCTCAGTTTGGAATTGGAGGCCGCGGCACGAAAGTTCCCGGCGCAACTCCTGGTAATTGAAGATTTCCCCGTTGTAGCACAGCACATTTTCACGATGACGAAAGGGCTGCGCCGCACGAGGTGACACATCGAGAATGCTGAGCCTTGTATGCAATAGAACGACCGTGTTCCCACCAGCATATTCATGGCGATACGTCCCTTGATCGTCGGGCCCGCGGTTCGTCATCCATGTCAATGTCCGCGCAATTGCCCCATCATCAGGCGGTTGTGACCCAATATATCCAGCGATTCCGCACATATAGCTTTTCGGCAACCTAGCGAAGCTGTTCCGGACGAATTGTGTCGCCATGTGAAATCGGCTCAGACAATCGTTTGCCGACCATAGCATCCTCTCCGCCAGGCGCATTGCCGGTCCCAGGCCTTAGCCAAGTCAAATCCTGCCAATCGAGAATATGATCCTCCTGTAGATCCCGCGACGCGGCAATACTCCTTCGAGCGGCCGCATCGGCCGCCTTCTCGCACTCAAGAAGCCGCTTCGGCCCGGCACCCAAGAGCCGCTCCGCTTCACGGATGCCCTCACAATACGCCAACATGTCAGTGGGGTCACAGGACAACTTATGATCTCGAAATTCAGAAAAGTTCTTATTAAGCGTGAAGTGCTTTTCAATTACACGGGCACCCAAGGCCACCGCGATGGGTCCCGCATCGATGCCGATCGTATGATCCGAATAACCCACCGGATGGCCGAGCGTCGATAACTCTTTCATGAAGCCAAGATTGGCGTCTTCTGCTGCCGTCGGATAGCTGGATACGCAATGCATCAATACCAAACCAGGTTTCGGTTCGATCCGGTTTTCCTGCCACGCTGCCTCAATGACGCGCGCACTTTCGGCAATGTCCGCCAAGCTGGACATCCCCGAGGACAGGAAGATTGGCTTGGCCGTGACCGCCAAACGTCGAAGCAACGGAATGAAGTTATTGTCTCCCGATGCCACCTTAAAAGCGGGGACGAGAGGCTCCAAGAACTCAACGGCGTCCAGATAGAATGGCGTCGAAAGAAAATGAACACCTTCGTCACCAGCAACTTTCGCCAACCTCAGATACTCATCATCGGAAAGACGGAAACCTTTTAATTGCTTCAATCGATCCGTTTCCCAAGGGGCGACAAGTTGGGCCGGATCAATCGATTGAAACTTTACTGCGTCGACGCCAGCCGTCGCAGCACGTCCAATCATTTCCTCCGCCGCGGAAACTGACCCTTCGTGATTGTTACCAATCTCCGCCACGACGAAGACACCGTCATCCAATCCGAAGTCGTCAATTCTCATCGTTCGCCCTTTCGACAGCGGTTCTCTTCATCCACATGCCGGTGAAACGTCAGTTGCTTCGCCACCGGTTGGAAACCCATTGATGAATAAAGACTGACTGCCGGGAGATTCTCGGCCTGCGTTCCCACCCGTATCCGCATAACTCCCAAGGCTATCTGATCGACAGAGAACCCGATCATATCCGCGGCAATGCCCTTGCCTCTTGCCTGCTCTGAGACGGCGATAAGGTCGATGATTGTTGAGTTTTCGACATCAATGAGGAGCATAAATCCGACAATGTCTCCTCGCCGTTCGGCAACAACCATCC
>DJKK01000188.1 GCA_002434595.1 Alphaproteobacteria bacterium UBA6544
TACGCGACGGATGAATCCAAGGAGGGCGGCAACGCGTTTCGTGAAAAGCGCCCGCCGGAGTTCCGCAAACTCGTCCCTCGCGGGCGTGGCTGAGATATTGTGAAACGGACGCATTACGAAGCGCCGTTCCAGTAGTCGCGTGCCTTTGCACCGGCCGCCGTAACCGAGGGTGGCCGCACCGTCTAGCTCGCCGGCCTGCTGTCGCCAAAAGATGAATGCAGGGCGTCTCTTGCCGGTGATTTTGCGGGAAGGTGCGATGTATCTTTCGGAAAATGGCGGTCCAGATGGAAGAAGTGGGTGGCGGTCTTGCGGACGATTTAACGATGACGGCCTATCTTACCGATGTGCGTTACAACGCCGAATTCGTCGAAGTCCGAAAGGAATTCTTCGTTGAAGCTCTTTAACCGGCATCAACCCTGATAACGGTGAAAGCACTCAATCGGCCCGAGACTTTGCTCGAGGTGACTGCAACCGCTGGCATCGCCTGATTATCTCGGTCTGCGGACTCGCGGATCATTGTCGCCAGTTGACACCGAGAGATAATGCAGGATGCGCTTCAACGGTTGAACCGCTACGGCCATGTCCGTGGCGTTGGCGTGGATGAAGGTCGCCTGATCTATCCAGATTCCGCAATGCCCCTTCCAATAGATAATATCCCCTCGACGCACGTCCGAGAGGTCCGGCTCAAAAATGGCTTCGCGGCCGATCATGTTTTCCTGCATGTCACTGTCACGTGGAATATCGATCCCGCAGCGCATGAGCGACATTTGTACCAATGCGGAGCAATCGAGGCCTAGACTGGAACGCCCACCCCATAGATAAGGCGTGCCAAGGAAGCGCATCGCGACTGCACAATGGTCGGCATCAAAGCTTCCAAACGGCGCGACATGACGTTTGAACACCCACCCTCCGTCGTGGAGTGCGATGAAGCCGTCTGAGATGGTTTCGGTCGCACTGAGCTTTGCGTTCATGCTTATGAGCGATAGCGGTGAAGATTTCAGGTCAGGTTCCGGGTAAATATAGGTACGCAGGGCCGAAACGGTGTGCGTTATCTCTCCGGCGCCAGGACCAAGAGCCGACTCTTCGACGTATCCGACATAACTGTCGACACGCGATTGAACCCAGGCCCAACCGCGGTCCCGTTCGAAGAGATCGACCGTTTCTCCGTATAGTAGTTCTGTATCGATCGAGGTATCAGCCTCGGGTTTGGGGCGGAGCGGCGCTTTCCCGACATCAATTCGGGCCGTTTCGGCAGATACGTAGCGCTCGGCCCTGACAACCTCGCGTAAACGGACATCCGCGAGGTCTGGGCGAAATGCGTTAAGGCGTTGATCGAGCATAGTATCCTCGGTGGAACGCGGTGGTGGCCGACGGCGTGATGGCGATAAAAGCACTGTCGAACACAGGTCTGCAAACGGATGACGAGGCATAACTTCGAACCGGACGGCTTGGCCGTCGCCTCGATGATACACCAATTCGTGGATCTTGAGCGCTAGCGTGGCACCTGTGGAGATGCGAGCGCGCTGCACCTCGCGTATCTAATCGTCGGCCGACGACCGAAACCGCTTTCCGAGTTGCTGGCGTCGCTCGAACCGCTGGTCATACGTCACGCCGTGTCCGCGCACGAGTTTAGGGCTTTGCCATACAATGTGACACATTACGGGGTCGTCTTTGCCCAGGGGCCCCGCGGTCAAGGTCGACCGCAGCTATCCGAGTTTCGCCCTTCTCGACGGCGTTTTAAAGGCTTAGGAAAAGTATGCAGGCAAAGCCGATTGCGATCCTGCGATTGTCAACAAACGGCGGGGGCGACGTTGCGAGACCCACGACATTGCTGCTTTTCCCTTCGCTCGGTATACCTCCCTCAGCATATGTAAGACCGAGAAGGATAAACACGCATGTCAGGGGCCAATGGGTTGCGCAGCGGTGGGCAGGTACTGGTCGATCAGCTGCGAATACATGGAGTCGATACCGTATTCTGTGTTCCAGGTGAAAGCTATCTCACAGTGATAGATGCGCTACACGATGCACAAAATGAAATAAAAACAGTAGCTTGTCGCCAAGAAGGCGGTGCGACAAATATGGCGGAAGCCTACGGAAAACTCACGGGAAAGCCGGGTGTCGCGATGGTGACGCGTGGCCCGGGAGCCTGTAACGGATCAATCGGTGTACACACGGCGATGCAAGATTCGACACCGATGGTTATTTTCATCGGCCAAGTCGCACGTGACCAAGAATACCGTGAAGCCTTTCAGGAGGTTGATTACCACAAGTTTTACGGGGCGATTTGCAAAGAGGTTGTCCAGATCGACAGCGCGGACCGCGTTCCCGAACTCGTGAGCCAGGCTTTCCATGTGGCGGCGTCGGGACGCCCTGGCCCCGTCGCAGTTTCAATCCCAGAAGATATGCAGCGAGACATGGTCGATGTCGCGGACGCAAGATCATTTCAAATAGTGCGCCCGGAAGTTGGCCCAAAAGCGATGGGGGCCTTCCGCGGCCAACTTTCCTCGGCAGAGCGGCCGCTCATGATCCTCGGCGGTGCGGGCTGGAGCGAACAGGCGTGCTCCGACATCAAAGTCTTCGCGGAAGCCAATGCCATTCCCGTTGCCGCTTCTTTCCGCTGTCAGGATCTGTTCGACAATATGCACGAAAATTACGCCGGGGAATTGGGTACGAGTGCCAGTCCGAAACTAGTGCAGCGGGTAAAGGACGCCGACCTTCTTATTGTTGTCGGGTCGCGTCTGGGTGAGATGACGAGCGGAGGTTACAGCCTTGTCAATCTACCGGTACCGCGGCAAAAGCTCGTGCATATTTATATGGAATCGCTGGAAATAGGCCGGGTCTACGAACCCGATCTGGCGATCGTCGGATCCATGGAAAGCTTCGCCGCCGCCGCGCGGGATATGGAACCAGTCGTAAATGGAAAGTGGGTGGATTGGATGCGGCAGGCGCATCAGGATTACCTCGACAATTTGGAACCGTCGCTCGAGATGTTCGGTGTCGACATGCACGAGGTAATGGACGTCCTCAACGCGAAGCTGCCGGACGACGCCATTATCACCAACGACGCCGGAAACTTTTCCGGTTGGGCTCAGCGGTTTTACCGATATCGCGGTTTCCGGACGCAGCTGGGGCCGACCAGCGGCGCTATGGGGTATGGTATTCCTGCAGCAATTTCGGCGCGTCTCGTCTGCCCGGAGAGGCCGGTCGTCTGCTTCGTCGGTGACGGCGGCGCGATGATGTCGGGCCAAGAGGTCGCGACTGCCGTGCAATATGGTTCGGATCCAATCATTCTGGTGATCAACAATAACTCCTACGGGACGATCCGTATGCACCAGGAGCGTGACTATCCGGATCGCACGATGGCCACGACGCTGGTGAATCCGGATTTCGCGAAATGGGCAGAGAGTTTCGGGGCGTATGGGGCGGTCGTTGAACACACCGAGGATTTCGAACCCATCTTCGATGCCGCGATGTCAGCTGGCCGTATCTCGGTAATTGAAATTCGGGTCGATTTAGAAACCATCACGACACGCGCAACTCTCGACAAAATTCGCGGTTCTGGCGTGAGGTAAAGGGAACAAGCAATGCCGACAATAACCTATCTCACGACCATTCAGTTCGACTTCGGCGCGGTGAAGATGCTCGCCGATGAGGCGAAAGCCGTCGGAATTACCCGGCCATTACTCGTTACCGACAAGGGAGTGCGCGACTGTGGTGTGCTCGATCGGGTATTGGAGCAACTGCCGGACGCCATGAGGGTGTCGATCTTCGACGGCACACCGGAGAACCCGACAGAAAACGCCGTATTGGACGCGTTGTCCCGGTATCGCGAGGGCGAGTGTGATGGAATGATCGCCGTCGGCGGCGGGTCTCCAATGGACCTCGCCAAAGGCGTCGCCATCCTCGCCGCGCACGAGCCGCCTCTGGAACAATACGCCGCGATTTTCGGTGGCGCCGCCAAGATAACCAATAAAATCGCGCCGGTGATCGCGGTGCCGACGACAGCCGGTACCGGAAGTGAGGTCGGTCGGGGCGCGATCCTGACACTCAATGACGGACGGAAGCTCGGATTCTCCAGCCCTAACAACATTCCCAAGCGGGCAATTTGCGATCCTGAACTCACATTTGGATTGCCGAAGCGCCTTACAGCAGCGACAGGTATGGACGCAGTATCCCATTGCGTTGAGACCTTTATCTCGCCAGTAATCAATCCGCCGGCAGAGGGTATTGCTTTCGAGGGCTTACGGCGCGCCATGGGGCATATTGAGCGCGCGGTGGCAGATGGCAGCGACCGCGAGGCAAGATGGGAGATGATGATGGCCGCCATGATGGGCGCCATGTCGTTTCAAAAAGGCCTCGGTGCCGTCCACGCGATATCGCATCCGCTCGGCGGTATGCAGGAGCCGCGGCTGCACCACGGAACTTTGAACGCTGTCGTGATGCCGGCGGTCCTTCGTTACAATGCGTCCCATGTCGGTGACAAATACGACCGTCTCTGCGACGCCATGGGGTTGGACCGTGGTACTAATCTTCCGGCATTTATCGAAGGTTTCAATGCCAAACTCAAGTTGCCATCAAACCTGCGCGAGATGGGCGTGCCGGAAGCCGTTGTGCCGGTTATGGCTGCGGCGGCGGAACTCGACCATTGCAATGCGACCAATCCACGGCCCGCAACAAAGGATGACTATCTCGTACTGATCAACGAAGCGATGGGGTGAAATTGCGACTTGGAGCCGTCGTCTTCGCGGTTTGTCGCGGCCAGATATTGGCTCAAATCGTAGTGTTTTCGGTACCCGCACTTCTGCCTTCGCTGATTGACGATTGTTAATTCAGCAATTCAGAAGCGGGATGGATCACCGGCATTTTTACGCGGGATAAGCGGTTTCGGTTCCTGTCCTGCTCTCTCTGACTAGCCGCGTAGATCCGAATCCTAATTATCTGCTCGGTGTCCGATTGATCATTATCGCGACAGCCGATTTAGCTTATCTTGCAGATGGTTTTCTTTCCGCTTGTGCGTTCCGAATTCTCTGGGGTGTCGGGTGGGGCGGACACTTATATGCCGGGTTTAAAGGCGCTCAGCGATCGGGTCGAGGGGCTGCAGCGGTCACGAGCCGTATCTGCTCACGCTGCGAGCGTCGGGATTAGCGGCGCCGCCTCTCTCCTTATCGCGGAGACGATCGGTTCCTGGCACGGATGGCGCTCGTCGTCGCATTCTCCAGCAGTATCGGTTATGCGTTGTTGGCAGCTACCATTTGTCTCCTGCACGCCTGATTGATCTGGCCGATTCGTCTTCTTCTACAACAAGAAGGGTCGGCAGTGCAGTGCCCGAGAGGCGCGGTGCGACCATGGCCGTTCATTCGATGCTCGGTTATTTCGGCGGTTTAATTGGGCTCCTGGTTCTGGGTATCGTGCCTGATCTTGCGGCTGGGACGTCACCGCCAGCGTAGAGTATTACATTTATGCATCTCGGCGTTGTCGTTTTGGCCGGTTTGATGGCGTTGAGCGTCCTACGCCCGAAAGACCTTGCCGGTGACCGCTCGTCGGTCTAAATCACAAAAGTGGCAATATTGTTTCGGGGGAGACACATTTTCTTGAAACCTGATTGATGCCGTAGCTCTGAGACGGTATCGTTCTTTCATTGCTTGGCCGGTACGGGGGGGACCCGTCCCGGTTTTACATGTGAATTCGGCCGTATCGCGGTCGATGGATCAAACTAGGCCCGGCAACGGGCTCAGGGAGGTTATTACATCATGAAGAAGACCACTGGTATTCTAACCGCGACCGTAGCGGCAGTGGCCTTTACCCTCGCCTCTGGTGTTTCAGCGCCTCGCAGCGCTGATGCACAGATGGTCGAAGGGCCGAAGGTCACTTGGCGTGCTTCTCTTTGGGGCAAGCGCCGTGCATTTACGGAAAGCTGGGAGTTTCTTAAAGCTGAAACGGCGAAGCGCACTGGCGGCAATTTTAATTTAAAGCTCTACTACGGCGAGCAGTTGTCGAAGAGTAAAGAAAACTTGGATGGAATTTCTGTCGGCGCGTTTGACGCGGCGATGGTCTGCCAGTCATACCATCCCGGCAAGCTGCCATCGGCTAATGTGCTCGATCTGCCGTTCCTGCCGATCACCAATTTTGATGTGCAGTATGAAGTCGTTAAAACGGTTTTTGAGCATCCCCGCGTTGTAGCAGATTTTGCGAAGTGGAACGCTATTATTTTCGCAATTAACATGCTGCCCCAGTACGAATACATGGGCAAAGGTAAGCCGCCCGCAACGGTAGCGGACTTCAAGGGCAAGCGACTGCGCGCTCTGGGCGGTATGGGCCGCTCAGCAAAAAAGATAGGTGCTGTGCCAACATCAGTGCCGGCGTCCGAGACGTATAACGCCTTGGCGCGTGGTACGGTCGATGCAATTGGTTTTCCGTTCACTTACGCTTTCAGCGCTTACAAATTGGATGAAGTAGCGGAATGGTATACAACGAATATGTCGCTTGGTACGGTCAATTGTCCTGTCGTAGCGAATAAGGATTCGTGGGATAGCTTGCCGCAGCAGTACAAGGACATGCTGAACAGTCTAAAGCGTAAAGCGGCTGAGTATCAGATTGCTGCTTATCAAAAAAAGGACGTCGTAAACCTGAAGGAATGGCCGAAAAAGATGAAGGCTATTACGATCCCGGAAGCTCAGATGGCTGACTTCCGTGCTAAGGCAGGTAAGCCAGTTTGGGATGAGTGGGTTGCTGAATATAGTAAGAAAGTTCCGGAAGCGCAGGAACTTCTTGATCTTCTGTTGAAGACCGCCAAAGCGGCTCAGAAGAAGTACCCGACACAACGGACCTACGGCAACTAAGTCCTTACGAAATGTGGACCGCCGGACCCTCGGGTCCGGCGGTTTCGTTTCTATCTAAGCAAGTTTATTGGGGAGTGGGAATGGCGACGACGGAAGACGTTCAAGACCTTTCGCCGGGGGCAAAGCGCCTAGCGGCCATTGATCAATGGTGGTTCAAGGTCGAAAGCGCGTTCAATCTATTGGCCGCTTTTTTTATTTTTGGCGTGATGTTGCTTGGCGTGGTCCAGGTGATTGGTCGCTCTTTCTTCAACCAACCGGTGCGTGGTTATGTCGACATCGTCGAAATCGCCATTACCGTATTCGCCTTTCTCGCGATTTCATATTGCCAAAGGCTGGCCGGCCACGTTCGGATGGAAATTATCATCGGCCGTTTCAAGGGACGTCTGCTCTGGGTTACAGAGACGTTTGGTACGATTGTCGCGATCTCTATCGTGGCCATCCTCATGTACTACGGCTGGGAACACTTTATGCGGGCCTGGAATTTCGGCGACAGCTCAATGGACGTCGAAATCTCGATGTGGCCGTCGAAGCTGATGGTGCCGTTAGCGTTCGCTATGCTGACCTTCAGGCTATCTCTGCAGCTAATCGGATTTTTGCGCTTGGTGATATATCCCGATGCGGTTCATATCGCGATTCCGGAACTCGAGACCGTTGAAAAGGTCGCAGAGGAAGAAATTAAAGCGGGCCTGGCCGGCGATACCGAGGGTGTCGTTCTTCCCACGGCCGATCGGGAAGGGGAGACTAACCGATGACTGAGTTTCAAATCGGTATTCTTTGGACCTCCGGCCTTTTGGCTATGGTCTTCCTTGGGGTGCGTGTATTCGCAGCGGCAGCCATTGTTGGCCTGCTGGGCACTATACATATCATCGGCTGGGACGCTGGTGCCGGCATTGTTGGGACCGTGCCGCATTCGAAATCGGTCAATTACGCGCTGAGCGTTTTGCCGATGTTCATCCTTATCGGTTTTATCGCTTATCACGCCGGCTTGACGCATGCGCTCTTTGAGGCGGCCAAGGCGTGGTTTGGATGGGTGCCTGGCGGGCTTGCTGTGGCCTCTGTCTTCGCAACGGCCGGCTTTGCGGCGGTTTCCGGTGCTAGTACAGCGACTGCAGCTGTGTTCAGCCGTGTCGCGATACCGACTATGTTGGAGAACAACTACAGTCCAAGGTTAGCAGCGGGGGTTGTGGCGGCCGGAGGTACGCTCGCCTCGCTCATACCACCGAGTGCGATTTTGGTCATTTACGCCATTATTGTTGAGGAATCCGTCGGTGCGTTGATTATTGCGGGTTTCATCCCCGGCATCATTTCGGCGATCATATACGCGATGCTCATCATCGGCCAATGTGTGGTTAAGCCCGATATGGGCCGCCCCATCGAGTTCCCCGGTGTTGTGAAATCACTTAAGACGCTTCCCGGAACTCTGCCGATTTTCTTTGTTGTGGGCGTTATTTTCTGGGCCATGTACACCGGTAAGGCGACACCAACGGAGGCAGGTGCTTTAGGAGCGTTCATTGTGCTTTGCGTTGCTGTCTTCCACGGTATGAAGTGGGAAAACCTCGAAGATGCACTGCTAGAGACGGCAAAGCTAACAGTGATGATCTTTGCCTTGATCTGGGGCGTGTTGATCTTCGTGCGGTTCCTTGGCTATTCTGGCCTGCCGGCCGAGTTCGCAGAATGGATTATTAGCCTGAGGGAACAACACGGCTTCGCGCCGGTCGTGATTATGATCCTGATTCTTTGCGGTTATGCCATTCTTGGCATGTTCATGGACGCCATCGGCATGTTGTTGTTGACATTGCCTGTCGTCTATCCGGCGGTGATGGAGTTGGGATATAGCCCGATCTGGTTCGGCATCATCGTTGTCAAGATGTGCGAGGTGTGCCTGATTACGCCTCCGGTTGGATTAAATTGTTACGTGGTGGCTGCGGTTAGACCGGATATACCACTGGGTGACGTTTTCCGAGGAATTGGACCATTCTTCATCGCAGACGTTGCCACGGTTGGCGTTTTCCTGGCATACCCGGAGCTTATTACCTGGTTGCCGGATCAGTTATAACGACCGGTAAAGGGTAATCCCTCCGATACTCACAAAGGCCGCACCGTGATAACCGGTGCGGCCTTTTAATTATTTTGGTTACTTCTTTTAGCATCAGGTTAAACTGCCGAGTGTTATTGAAATAAAGTCATTTGTCGCGGTCATTACCGTTCTGTTCTTCGCCACATCGGCTGCTGTCCGATCAGTCAGGGGTATGCTGCGGATATCGATCCTGAAGAATGTTCGCTTGTAGGCGGTTTGCTTTGTCTTAGTTATCCAAAGGGCATACGCGCCTGCTGGAATCAGAGTATTTCGCTACGATGGCAAAGGGGTTAGGCAAACTGGCCTCACGTCTTGAAACAGTAATACAGCTGCGCGATGGGTTTTGTCGAACAATAGGAATCGATATCGTCCCGGAAAATGGCCTGGGTCGCCAACTGCTGTTTCTTGAGAAGCTTTTCTTCTTCGGACTTATCTTCCCATGTAAATTAGGACGCAAGTTTCTCAATCGTGTCGTGGCGGAGCAATTCGAACGCTGAGTTGACAAACTTTTCTGCGAATTTCATTGACCGCACGATCTTCAAAACCAATTGGTCGGTTATGTCGTGGATGGAGCAAATTCCATCGCCGAAATCATGCGTTTCGTCAATCGGTCGCAGAGTGTGGTATGGGCTCCAGATTAACGAAGCTTGTCTATAACGTCATCGATGTGCTCGAGATTTTCGGAAATATAATTTGTCGCGGTTTCCATCGTATCAACAATAGCGTCCAGTTGCTCTGATATTGTTTAGAGGGCAT
>DJKK01000093.1 GCA_002434595.1 Alphaproteobacteria bacterium UBA6544
GATCCGACCAAATCCGCCTTCGTCGGCTGTCCCGCTGGTTGGAATTGCCAGATTTCCAGTGGCCACCTTTTCCGTGCCCTGAAACTCGCCGATGCAGGGTTCGATTTGGTTGATCCCGGATCCGCCGCGGGCCTCGACGGTTCACTCGCGAAGGCATACGAACGCAAGCAACCATGGTTCGGGTACTACTGGGCGCCGACTGCCATCCTCGGAAAATACGAGATGGTAAAAGTCGATTTTGGTTCCGGTATCGATGAAGCACACTTCAAAGCGTGCATCACGCAGGCCGATTGCGCGGACCCCAAACCGACAATGTATCCTCCCTCCCCTGTTCACACCGTGACGGCAGCGCCATTCGCAAAACGAGCACCGCAAGCCTTCGCCTATCTCAGCAAACGGGCCTTCACGAATGCCAACATGAACGGCCTTTTGGTCTGGATCGAAGATAACCAGGCAGACGGCGAAACAGCGGCGACACATTATATCAAGAATTTTGAAGCACAGTGGTCCACCTGGCTACCTGCTGACGCGGCCGCCAAGGTCAAGAAGGCCGCCGCCGCGCTTTAGGCGTTCCAAATTGCGTAGAACCTTCTGATGGAGCCCTCCGCGGCCCCGTCACGTCTCCGCACGCCCACCTTAGACTAGTTAGGACCGACCGATGGCCGATTCATCCTGGCTCACGACATTCCCGGAAATGGACCGCGCCGACCTCGTCGCAATGCGCAAGGCCCTTGACGGAGCCTATAGGGAATTTTCCCGCAATTACGGAGATATGATCGAAGGTTTTTTCGATCCGCTGCTATATTTTCTCGTCTGGTTCGAGAAGATGTTACTGGCTGCTCCCTGGTCCATAGTGCTCGCAGCCTTATTGGGCCTTACCTATGCCGCCAGCCGTTCAACAAAACTCACGGCCGGGATAGCGGGCGCCTTTCTGCTTATCGGGTATTTCGGCATGTGGGACGACACGATGCGCACGCTTAGCATCATTACGGTCGCAACCTTGCTGTCAATTGTACTCGGAGTGCCCATCGGGATCGCCATGGCACGTTCCGACAGTGTTCGCGCCGCTATCACGCCCGTCCTCGATATCATGCAGACGATGCCGGCCTTTGTATATCTGATCCCGGTCGTCATGCTGCTCGGCATCGGCAAGGTCCCAGGGATCATTGCTGTACTGGTTTATGCAATCCCACCGGTAATTCGCTTGACCGATCTCGGAATTCGTCTGGTCGACCGTGATGTCCTCGAAGCTGCGACAGCGTTTGGCGCGACCCGGCGCCAGTGTCTCATCGAAGTCCAACTGCCGTTGGCGCTACCGACCATTATGGCGGGCGTGAACCAGACCATAATGATGGCGCTCGCCATGGTCGTCATCGCTTCGATGATCGGTGTGAAGGGATTAGGACAACCTGTTCTTAAATCGATCACCAACCAATACTTTACAATGGGTCTGCTGAATGGCCTCGCCATAGTTGCCATCGCTATCATGTTCGATCGCGTCAGCCAGGCTTATGCCCGGCGGACACAGCGCCATCTGAAGGATGTCGAACATGATTGATAGGGCGCCTCTCATCCGCGTCGCCGCATTGTACAAGGTATTCGGCGGAGATCCGGAGTCCGTCATGGCGATGGTTCGCGACGGCGCGCCGAAAGATGAAGTGCTGGCAAGCACAGGACACACGATAGGCCTGCGGAACATCAATCTAGAAATCTCAGCCGGAGAGACCTTCGTTGTCATGGGACTGTCTGGATCCGGAAAATCGACCGTGATCCGCCATTTCAATCGACTGATCGAACCGACCGAGGGAACGATACATGTAGACGACGTCGACGTGCTGAATCTCTCGCCAACAAAGCTCGAAGAATTTCGCCGCCACCGGATTTCCATGGTCTTCCAGCGCTTCGCATTATTCCCGCATCGCACTGTTCTCCAGAATGTCGCCTTCGGGCTGACGATCCAGGAAGTGCCGAAAGAAGAAAGGGACGCGAAGGCGCGTGAGTGGCTTTCGGCAGTGGGTCTCGATGGATATGAAGATCAATATCCCGCGCAACTGTCAGGCGGCCAGCAGCAGCGCGTTGGCCTTGCGCGCGCCCTCTGCACCGACCCAGACATCCTGTTGATGGACGAAGCGTTCTCCGCCCTCGACCCACTAATACGCTCCGAAATGCAGGACCAGTTGATCGACCTGCAGAACCGTCTGCGAAAGACCGTGGTTTTTATCACCCATGACTTGAATGAAGCGCTCCGCATCGGCGACCGCATTGCAATCCTGCGGGACGGCGAATTGATACAGGTCGGACCACCAGACGAGATCGTTTCAAAACCCGCCAACGACTATGTCGAAGCCTTCGTAAGCGATGTGACGCGATACCGTCAGGCATAATCAGAACCACAAGAGAACTCGTTTGTTGTGTCGTCCACTACAGTTCGCCCGAGATCGTGTAGTTCAGAATTTTGACGACCTGCTCCGGCGTCTCCGCGACTGCCTGCGCTGCGCCATCCACTTCCTTCAAAGCATGCGTGAGGCTCTCATCGTGCAACGTAATTATCGGCTTGCCGAGTGCGGCCGCAAATCCGGCATCGAAAGCTGCATTCCATTGCCGGTACTTGTCGCCGAACCGCACGACAACCACATCGGCTCGCTCGATCATGGTGCGAGTCCGAATCGCATTCACCTTGGCGCCCTTGTGATCCTTCCAAAACGGCTTGTCTTCATCGCCCAGGATGCTCACACCACAAACGTCGGACGAATCGTGGTCCGTCACGGGAGAGACAAAATCGACCGACAGGCCGGCTGCCTTCGTGCCGTCAGAGATGCGTTCCCGCCAATCCGTATGGATTTCGCCCGAGAGAAATACCGTCCAATTCTGCTGCGCCATGTAGTGTTACTCCCGAAATACAGATTGCTGCCGGTCTTGGCCCTTGCTTCCGGCCACTACGGGTTATCTTGTTCGTCGACAGCGGGGATTAAAGGGGAAATGTCATGAGCGGTTTGCTGGCAGGTCATCTTGCAGTGGTAACAGGTGGTGCATCCGGCATCGGGAGGGCGATTGCGAAGGGCTACGCTGAACAAGGCGCGCATGTGGTGATCCTCGACATGAACCTTGAAGGTGCGGGCGACGTTGGGAAAGAGATACTCGATGCAGGCGGTGAAGCCTGGAGCTTCAAGCTCGATGTAACCGACCGGCAGCAATGCCGTGATCTGGCAAACCAAATCGAGGAGAAGATCGGCAATACGTCGATCCTCGTAAACAATGCCGGCATCAACCGGCGCAACGCCTTTACAGCAAACGCGGATGATGTGATCCAGGACTGGGAAGACATTATCGGTATCAATTTGAGTGGGGTTTTCAACGTAACCCATGCCTTTGTCGACCAACTGCGCTCGACAAAGGGCCGGATCGTAAATATTGGATCGATCCAATCCTTCCTGCATGTGCGCACGCCAAATTCACCCGCCTACACCACATCGAAGCACGGCGTCCTTGGCTTCACGAAGGCGCTCGCAGCGGAGCTTGGCAAGGATGGCGTGCGGGTCAATGCCATCGGGCCGGGCCTCATCGAAACACCATTGAACGAGAACGCGCGGTCCAACAATCAGGAACTCATTCAGACGTTCATGGACCACACGCTGTTGGCACGGACCGGAAAGCCAGAGGATGTTGTGGGGCCAGCTGTTTTCTTGGCTTCAGACCTCGCTGCCTACGTCACCGGCGGTATAGTCATGGCTGACGGTGGCTACCGGGCGATCTGAGGTTCTAAGGCGCGAGTTCAAAGTCAAATGCTTCAACGACCGCGGGATGGATCGTCCCAGCGATTAGCGTCAGCATAGCGAGACGGGCGTCCAGACTCTCGCCATGGTCGATGGCGAGGCGAAGCCGGCGTTCAGCCGCCTCCCGCACGCTATCTCCGTTTGCCGAAGTGAAATCGTCACTACCGAGTATGCAGTATGCGAGAAGCGGCGCTGCCTCTGCGCAGCTTTTAGCGGGGTCCAAAAGTTTTTCGCCCTCCGCCTCCTTCAACAAATTGACCGCCGCCAGCTTTACCGAGTCCGGCACGCTCGCACCGTGCAAACCGACGTCCCGCAAGGCATCGTTCAGGTGATGCACTTCCTTCGAACGGCCGCGGATGCCAAAGACGCTGAGGATATCCATGGCTGCACGATGAAACAAAACGTTGCAAAAATCCACCCGAAGATGGGGGAATTAACGACCCATCTTCTCAAAGAAAGCTGCATTGCGCTTATATACAGACCATGCAAACCAATACGCGAAGTGGCTAGTGAGCCGCGCTAGTTTCCCATCACCGACCCGGTCAGCGCTTCTTCAGATATTTCCCCAAGCCCCTGCCTCCGTGCGAAGGCGAGCCTTGGACGCGTCATCCTAAGCAAACGCCTTTCCGTTCGACCGGTAGGCCCTCACCATTCGGGATTTAGCGTCACCGACAAGCATAACATAGTCATCTCCAATCTTGTCGTTCACGACTTTACCTCCTTCGAAAATCGAGACGGGCAAGACCTTACTTTCCATCCGGAGTGCGAACGGCTAATAAAGTTCTTCTAAGACTGAACTACTCCGCCGCTTTTATCGCTGCCTCGAGCAATATTGGCCCACCTTCAGTCAAGGCATGCATTCCCAACACACTGACGCACTGGAAGATCTCCATAATCTCTTCCTTCGTCGCGCCGTAGTTGAGGGCGTTACGAATGTGGATGCGGGCACCCTCCGCATGCAGGTGGGTCGTCGCGGTGTCTATGGCGATATAAATGAATTCCTTGATCTTAGGATCTAAGGTACCTGTCTTCCAAGGCACGGA
>DJKK01000211.1 GCA_002434595.1 Alphaproteobacteria bacterium UBA6544
ACCCCGCCACCCACACGGCAATCATTGCCATCGTGAGCAAGACATCGCGCAATTGGTTATCGCCCGAACGGAATAACGGACCTCGGCCAAGATCGTGCTGTCTGATCACATGCGGCCATCCGTGCCTAGAGACCTAAAATCAACTTCGCGATGATATTTTGCTGGATCTCGTTCGAGCCACCGTAAATCGATGCCTTGCGATAGTTAAAGTACCTAGGCGTGACGGTCGCGGCATACTCGGGTCCGATCGGCTCAGCGTTGCTGCCCGGCGACAGATAGTCCCGGTCATGCGGTTGCGCATAGTAGCCAATGGCCTGCATCGCGAGCTCGGTCATCGCCTGTCCGAGCTCAGTACCGCGCATTTTCAACACCGAGGACTCCGCTCCGGGACGCTCTCCGGCCCCAAGCGCCCCCAATATGCGCAATTCGCTGATCTCAACTGCCCGAACTTCCATATCCAACCGCGCAATTTTCGTACGAAATCCATCATCCTCGATAAGCGGCCGACCAGATGCCGTTTCTTGTTGGGCAATGCTCCGGATTTTTTCGATACCGGCGCGAATACTTGCCCCGTAGGATCCACCACGCTCAAACTCAAGCAGGTATTTTGCGTAGGTCCAGCCTTTGTTTTCTTCACCAATTCTATTCTCAACAGGAACCCGGACATCATCGAAGAAAACTTGGTTGACCTCATGAAATGGTGGCTCTTCCCCGTCGATCAGAACGATCGGTTCCACTCGTATTCCCGGCGTCTTCATATCAATTAGCAAGAAAGAGATGCCTTCCTGACGTTTTCCCTCCGTAGACGTACGAACGAGACAAAAAATCCAGTCAGCGTGCTGCGCCAGGGTCGTCCAAATTTTCGAACCGTTGACAACGTAGTGATCGCCATCGCGAACAGCGCGGGTTGACAGAGACGCTAAGTCCGAACCTGACCCGGGTTCTGAATAGCCCTGGCACCACCAATCATCGAAAGAAAGGATCCGGGGTAGAAAGCGTTTTTTTTGGTCCGGCCGGCCGAACTGAACGATTACCGGCCCCACCATCCGTGCTCCGAAACCAATCGGACGTGGTGCACCGGCGGCGGAGATTTCCGTCTCGTAGATATAATGTTCCGCGGCAGTCCAACCCGTGCCACCATATTCCTCCGGCCACTTCGGTGCTGCCCAGCCTTTCTCGTAGAGAGCCTTTTGCCATACGCGTTGACGGTCTGGATCTAAATAGTTTGTCGGTGATTTCTTTAGAGTCTCACGCATATCGGACGTAAACTTTGCGTCGATAAAATCCCGAACTTCTTGTCGAAACGCTTCCTCCGCCGGACTGAAAGTCAGGTCCATCCAGTGTCTCCATGAAAAAAGGCAATTGCAATTTCGTTCATAATACTCGCTCGTGCCGCCGAGGACCATGCGCAGGTCAGAATTAGGAGCCTCTTTCCGCAGGATTAAGGGGCAGCATGGTCTTTGCGAGCCGACTCAATGCACGCGCGCGCCACCAGCGGGTGCGCATGCCGCTAACGACATCTATCGCATTCTGAAAAAAGTTCAGACAGAGCCACTTATAACCCTTCCCATGAAGCGACGCAGGCCTCCAACCAAATTGTCACGCGTTTAAAAGTATCAGTGTCCTCGATTGCGCGCAGTGCGCGAGGCCCAAAACATTCCGCATCACGCCCATTTGCCCACGTATTAGACCACATGCGCCAGAGCGCAAGCGCCCTTGGTCGACTTCGCGGAAACCGCGCATGGTTTTTTGGCCATTCGGCCCACGACCCGTCTCATACAACGAAAAGATTCTCCCTCGCGCGGACACCCAATTACGGCCAGCGGTGAGCTGCGACTATCTGTATTGAAAATCCGTTAACTACCTAACCTTTCGTAAACCTTGCGAGCCCACGACGCCAATACCGATCGGTCCGAGGGTCAGAAAACCGTCCTCGTTGAGTCTCGTGAATTGGAGACATAATGTTTACGTGGAATTTTCATAATTGTAATTGGAACATCTTGAATGAATCGCAGTGACGTTGAAATCATTGAGCGCGAAGAGCTTTACAACGGCTTCTTCAAAATGCGCCGATATAGTCTCAAACACCGAACATTCTCTGGCGAATGGTCGAGCATTCTTTCCCGCGAGGTCTTCGAGCGTGGTGGGGTCGCCGCCGTCATCCCCTTCGATCCAATCCGGGATGAAGTCGTTCTCATCGAACAGTTCCGCCCGGGTCCAATGGCCGCCGGCCATTCCAACCCATGGACGGTGGAGATAGTCGCGGGAATTTTGGAAGAGGGAGAAACACCTGAAGCGCTCGCGCATAGAGAAACAGAAGAGGAAACTGGCGGAACGCTTCAGGACGTCATTTATATTAACAATTTTTTTATGGCACCGGGCAGTTCCAGTGAACTAGGCCATTTGCTTTGCGGGCAGATAGACGCAACGAACATCGGCGGTATCCACGGCAACGATGACGAAGGTGAAGATATCAGGGTGTTTTCTGAGCCTGCCACGGCAGCCTTCAAACGCGTTCAGCGCGGCGAAATCGCGAGCGCGTTCTCGATTATCGGACTGCAATGGCTGGAATTAAATCGCGAAGCCCTGCGCCGTCGTTGGACTTGACCGACATTCTGGGGAAATGCTTGATAACGGCCCAGTTCTGCCGCGAACCGAGCCCACTATGAACGGAGCAAGGTCGACATGAATTATCGTGAAGATTTCATCGATTCCATTGGCAATACGCCTTTGATCAAACTCAAGAAAGCTTCCGAGGATACTGGCTGTATTATTCTAGGCAAGGCCGAGTTCCTCAACCCTGGCGGTTCGGTGAAGGACCGAGCGGCGAAGTACATTATTCTGGATGCGGAGGAACGGGGAGATCTTCAACTCGGTGGTGTAATAGTTGAAGGAACGGCTGGAAATACGGGGATTGGCCTGTCATTGGTCGGAAACGCCCGCGGATACCGAACCGTCATCATTATTCCGGACACGCAAAGTCAGGAAAAGAAGGACATGTTAAGGCTGTGCGGTGCCGAACTGATCGAAGTGCCGGCAGTGCCCTTCAAAGATCCAAACAATTACGTTCATCAGGCGGAACGGAAAGCAACGGAACTCGCTTCGAGCGAGCCAAACGGCGTCCTCTACGCCAATCAATGGGATAACACTTCAAACCGGCTTGGCCACTTTCGCTCAACCGGACCGGAAATATGGGAGCAAACCGACGGCAAGGTCGACGGTTTCACCTGCGCAATTGGTACTGGTGGCACGCTCGCAGGTATCAGCCTATTCCTTAAAGAGAAGAATTCGAGCGTCAAAACCGCAGTTGCTGACCCGATGGGTGCGGCCATGTACAGCTATATCAAGACGGGTGAATTAAAGTCTGAGGGCAGTTCGATCTCGGAAGGGATCGGGCAAGGCCGTATCACCGGGAACATCGACGGCGCCCCGTTTGACGATGCCTATCAAATACCTGACGAAGAGGCACTCCCCGTTGTCTTCGATCTATTGAAACATGAAGGCCTATGTCTTGGGGCATCAAGCGGTGTGAATGTCGCTAGCGCGATCCGCATGGCGAAGGACATGGGTCCGGGTCATACTATCGTTACCGTGCTTTGCGATTTTGGCACAAAGTATCAATCGAAACTGTTCAATCCGGTTTTCCTCCGGGAAAAGAATTTGCCGGTTCCCTCATGGTTGGAGTGAGCAAGATGCAGTCAGAAGAAGTATTCCGTAGCGATTCCTATCTGAAGGAATGCGACGCTGAAGTCGTATCCGTGAACGAACTGGGGGGCATCATTCTCGACCGTACGATCTTCTATCCAATGGGCGGCGGTCAACCTGGCGATACCGGCATCTTACGCCTATCAGACGGAAGTGAAATCGTCATCGCAACAACAGTGAAGGGTAAAGGCAACGAAAATGTCGTCCACGTCCCAATCGAAGGCCAAACCGCACCTGTACCTGGCGCAAAGGTAACCGCGGCCATCGATTGGGAACGGCGATATAAGCACATGCAGATGCACACGGCCCTCCATTTGATGTGCTCGGTCGTGCCGGCCGGCGTGACTGGCAACCAGATTGGTTCCGAGAAGAGCCGCATGGATTTCGACATGGGTGATGAGAAACTCGACAAGGAATTAATCGCCGACGCCGTAAACGCATTGATAGATGCGGATCATCCAACCAACATCGACTACATTACGGATGAGGAACTTGATGCGCGACCTGAGATTATCCCGACGATGTCCGTCGCGCCGCCGCGCGGAGGAGGTCGCGTCCGATTGATGAAAATCGGCGACATCGACTTGCAACCCTGTGGCGGCACGCATGTTTCGCGTACCGGTGAGATCGGACACATCCGGGTCACCAAGATTGAAAGCAAGGGCAAGCGGAATCGTCGCGTTAGTATCGCGTTCACCGAGTAGACACGAGAGAACAGCCATGAGTTATACGAAACCGGAGGCATTGTTATCAACCGAATGGCTTGCCGCCAATTTGGATGATCCAAAAGTAGTTGTCGTTGACGCTTCACTGCCACGCGTTGGTGTGAAAGAAGACACCCGAGCCAACTATCGCGACGCCCATATCCCCGGTGCGCCGTTTTTCGATATCGACGTCATAGCAGACCCTAATGCGAGCCTACCGCATATGATGCCAACGGCTGAAATTTTCGCGGAGGGTGTATGCAAGCTTGGCATATCCAACGACACAAAAGTTGTGATCTATGATCAACATGGCATTTATTCGGCTCCAAGGGCCTGGTGGATGTTCCGTGCGTTCGGACACGACAATGTAGGGGTCCTCGACGGCGGTCTGCCGAAATGGCGATCCGACGGGTATCCGGTTGCAAGCGATACGGTCGTCCCCTCCTTGGCCGAGTTTAGCGCGAACGTGCGTCCCGAATTATTAAGATTGGTCGAACAGGTAAACGCCAATATCTCAAGCGGTGGCGAGCAAGTGATCGACGCGCGTGGAGCCGGCCGATACAACGGCACAGAAACTGAAACCCGTGCGGGGCTCCGCTCGGGTCATATCCCGGGATCCTTGAACGTGCCCTACGCCAACATCGTCAAGGATGGCAGTATGGTGGACAGTACCGCATTGCGTCATGCATTTGAAGCCGGAGGCGTCGATTTTGCGAAGCCGATTACAACAAGCTGCGGAAGTGGAATAACAGCCTGCATCCTGGCGCTTGGCCTATATCTTGAGGGCCGCGACGACGTCGCCATCTATGATGGATCCTGGACCGAATGGGGTGGTCGCGAAGACCTACCAATCGAGACCTAATGCTTAACCACCCCATATGCGACGGCGACGAGGATCGCGTGGTCGATCTATGGGAGGCTTGCAGTCCTGCACAACCAGGGAATGCGCGCCACGACGATAGCGCGCTGGCCCGCAGGACGCCGCAGGCTAAAATATTCGTGAGTATCCTCAATGACGAGATCGTTGCCAGCGTGCCGTGCGGGAGCGATGCTCACCGCGCCTGGGCATATTATTTTGCCGAGGCGCCAAAACATCAAAAGACGGCCTCGGCAGCAAGTTGATGGCGCATAGGGAAATCTGGCTGCGTGATATCGGCGTGCCAAAAATGGAATTGATGATCCGCCTAGAGAATGCAGCAGTCTGCGAGTTCTAGGAAAAGGATTGAGTACGCCGTCGAAGACCGAATTGTGATGTCGCAATGGATCGGCGGACGGGAGGCTGGATAGCATGATTTTCAGGGACGACCGGCTTGAAGTAACATTTACCTATTTAGAGATGCGCGAGGCCCCGAAGCGCCCTTCGGCACATCCTCCCGTGCTTGAGCATCCGATTACGCTGACGCGAATCATGGAACCTACGATTGGGTTCTATCGCTACTTATACAACACTGTTGGAGAGCCGTGGCTCTGGTATGAACGGCGCATCATGGAGGATGAAAAGCTTCTGCAGATCATTCGTAACGACAAGGTGGAAATCTATTGCCTCTTCGTGGGAGGCGTGCCCGCAGGTTACGCTGAACTCAATCGTCGTGATCCGCGTGACATCGCACTTTCCTATTTTGGATTGGTGCCGGATTTCATCGGCCAGGGGCTCGGGCGTTATTTCCTTCAGGAAATTATTGATATCGCGTGGAGCTATCATCCGTCGCGATTTTGGTTACACACCTGCACACTCGACCACCCGTCTGCATTGCAGAACTATCAGCGGCGGGGATTTGCTCCATTCGACCAGAAAACTCGGAAAGTTATGGATCCGCGACGCGTCGGCTACATGCCGGTCAACGTGGGCCCACCACTGGATATCTAATTCGTATTCAGTTCCTCCCGGACACGCTCGGCGATTGCAAGAGATGCGGTTAGACCAGGTGATTCTATTCCGAGCAGATTGACCAGGCCAGGAATGCCGTGAGCCCGCGGACCCTGCACGACAAAGTCTGCCGCCTCCTCGCCTGGCCCCGTTATCTTAGGCCGTATTCCGCAGTAACCGGGGACCAAAGCACCATCCTCCAGACCCGGCCAGTAGGTCCGGACTGCATCATAGAACTTATCTGAGCGTTCGGGGTCGACCGAATATTCGATGTCGTCCACCCACTCCACATCGGGACCGAACCTAGCCTGTCCGCCAAGGTCAATGGTAATATGAACACCGAGCCCTCCAGGTTCAGGCACCGGATAAATCAGTCGGGAAAAGGGCGACTTACCAATCAGGGAGTAGTAGTTACCCTTGGCATAATAGGCCGTCGGCGTATGCTCGGACGGAAATCCATCAAACTGCTTCAGAAGTGTCGGCGCATGCAGGCCAGCGCTATTTACCAATAATTCGCATGTGAGGCGCATAGGCGTCTCGCCGCCGACTTCCAGTTCTATCCCATCTTCGCGAACAACGCCGCCGATGACAGGACTCATGAACGCGATCATGGCGCCGTGGTCTTCCGCTTCCCCCTGATAGGCGAGCATGACCCCATGACTGTCGATGATACCCGTCGACGGCGATAGCAGAGCCGATACACAGTTGAGTTCCGGCTCCAGTGCGGTCGCCTCGTTACCGCTCAGCATTTCGAGATCACCCACACCGTTTGCTGAGGCTTTACCCTGAATTTCCTTCAAGGTATCGATTTGATCGGGCAACGTCGCAACGATCAACTTCGTGCATCTACGAAACTCAATGCCCCGTTCCTCGCAATACTGATAGAGGCGTTTCTTGCCTTCGACACAAAACAGGGCCTTCAAGCTGCCTTTCGGATAGTAGATACCGGCGTGGATGACCTCGCTGTTTCGGGAGCTCGTCTCGCTCCCGATCATATCTGTGGCTTCAAGAACTACGACTTCACGCCCCGCCATCGCCAATTCTCGCGCGACGGCAAGTCCCACAACACCCGCACCGATAACGACGCAATCAACCTTTTCGGATTCCGACACGCGATCCTCCGGCAATCGCAAAACCCGCTGGCTACAGTGCCGCAGCGGTGCTTGAATGAGTCCAACGCCCTGGGGGCGACCCTATAGACCAATCGAGCGCAGTATGAAAGACGACACCATCATCACCCATTCCGGGCGACACCCATTTGATAACCACGGCGTTGTTAATCCGCCCGTTTACCATGCGTCGACGATCCTCTTCCCGACGATGGAGGAGTACTTAAATCGAAGCGAGACGTCTCGTATTCGATATGGACGACGGGGAACGCCTACAATATTCGCGCTTGAGGACGCCTTGACTGAGTTAGAAGGTGGGCCTGCCACCGGAACGACAATCGTCCCCTCGGGCCTCGCGGCGATTACCATGGCACTTATGGCATTCGTGGAAACCGGGGACCACATCCTAGTGACCGACAATACCTATGGGCCCACGCGTAGCTTTAGCACAGGCAAGCTCTCAAAGATGGGGGTCGACGCAGAGTTTTATGATCCCGCAATCGGGTCTGATATCGAACGGCTTATAAAATCAAACACAAGATTGATCTGGCTGGAATCGCCCGGCAGCCAAACCTTTGAGATGCAAGATGTCTCCGCGATCACCGAGGTTGCCCGCACCAAGGGCGTTAAGACGATGATCGATAACACCTGGAGCGGCGGCTACTACTACAAACCGCTTTCGCACGGCGTCGATGTATCCGTTCAGGCGGGTACGAAATACATCGTCGCCCACTCTGATGTCATGCTGGGATCGATTACCTGCAATGCGGATACACACGAACAGGTATTCACCTCATCGCAAAGCTTTGGCGCGTGTTCCGGGCCTGACGATGTCTATCTTGCTCTCCGCGGCCTCAGAACCATGGGTGTCCGCATGCCGCGGCATCACGAATCCGGCCTCAAGATAGCCCGTTGGCTGCAAGAACGTTCCGAGGTAATCCGCGTCATGCACCCGGGTCTGCCTCAAGATCCAAGTCACGACCTTTGGAAAAGCGATTTCACAGGAGCATCCGGCTTGTTCGGTTTCGTGGTCGAAAGCGCTGATCCCGCTAAGGCCGCAGCGATGATGGACGGTTTGAAGTATTTCGGCATGGGCTCGAGTTGGGGCGGCTTTGAAAGTCTCCTAATCCCCGCATCTCCGGAGAAAAACCGCACGGCAACCAGCTGGAATCCTGGCGGTTTCACGATGCGGATCCATGTCGGGCTTGAGGATGCTGATGACCTGATCGCCGACTTGGACTCAGGCTTCGATCGCTACAATAAAGCAGGTTAGCTATGGCGACCGACAAATTGCTGGAGACGATTTCGTTCGATAGCAACGGTCTCGTGCCCGCCATCGCCCAGCAGCACGACTCCGGTGAAATACTAATGATGGCATGGATGAACGTCGATTCGATCCGCGAGACGCTAGAAACTGGCCGCGTGTGTTATTGGTCGCGCTCAAGACAGTCTCTGTGGCGAAAGGGAGAGACTTCGGGACAGGTCCAGTCACTTAAGGAATTACGCGTCGATTGCGATGGCGACACACTCCTTTTGCAAGTCGACCAAGCAGGTGTCGCCTGTCATACGGGCCGCCGATCCTGTTTTTTCCGTGCCGTGCGAAATGATGAGGTGGTCACTATTGCGGAGCAACTTGTTGATCCGGCGGACTTATATTCGAAGTAGCCGTTGGTTGGCGCTTGCCGCCGTCCTTATGGTTGGAAGTGGTGGACCAGCATTCTCCGATATTCGGCTCTTTGCTGCCGCCAGTACGACAGGTCCGCTCACCGAGATCATCGCCAAATTCCGCAATCAAACCGGGAACACCGCGGTGCCTGTCTTCGCCGCAAGTGGTTCATTGGCAAGACAAATTGCGTACGGTGCTCCGGCAGATTTATTTCTCGCGGCTCACCCGCGTTGGATGAATTGGCTCGCTTCAAAAGGTCTCCTACGCGGAGATAAACGACGGGACATAGCCCGAAACTGCTTGGTTTTAGTCCAACCAAAGAACGCGACGCCCCTGCCCGCTCTCGCGTCCACGTTTGCTGAAGCATTGGCAAAAGACCGCATCGCCATCGGCGACCCAAATTTCGTACCTGCTGGCGAATATGCGGTCTCGGCTTTGAGGCATCTCGGCATATGGGCCGAGATCGCCACCCATGCGGCGCGACTGCCGAGTGCCCGCCATGTCCTCTTCTTGGTCCAACGCGGCGAAGTCGCAGCGGGCTTGATCTATCACTCTGATGCGAAAGATGCCGCCAACATCAAAATCGCCGAGGTGATTCCATCAAAACTCCACGATGACATTGTATATCCGTTCGCGATCATCAAAGAGAGCCACAGACCGGTGGGCGCCGAAGAATTTTTTGATTTTCTATTTACCGATTCATCCCTTGCCATATTCGAGCGTTATGGCTTCAGATCAATCGATGAGCAATGCCCGGACTAACAGAATTCGAAACAGCTGCGCTACTACTCAGCCTTAAAGTTGCGCTGGCAAGCGTCGCCGTTTGCCTGCCTTTTGGTATAGCAGCGGCATGGCTGCTTGCTCGTGTCGAGTTTTTCGGCAAGACCGTCATCGACGCGGTACTTCATCTGCCACTAGTCGTCCCGCCGGTTGTGGTCGGCTATGTCCTGCTTCTCTTACTCGGCAGGAACGGTGCACTGGGCGCTTGGCTATACGATACATTCGGTATCACTGTCGCATTTACTTGGGTGGGAGCCGCCTTAGCGGCCAGTGTGATGGCATTCCCACTTATGGTACGTGCCATGCGTCTCTCATTAGAAGCTGTCGACCGTCGCCTTGAAGCCGCCGCCCAAACGCTTGGCGCCCCACCACTCCGTGTATTCTTAACCGTAACACTCCCGCTGATGGCGCCAGGTATTATTGTGGGTTCAGTACTCGCATTTGCTAGAGCACTCGGCGAATTTGGAGCCACTATCACATTCGTCTCGAATATACCGGGAGAGACACAAACACTGCCCTTGGCCCTCTACAGCTT
>DJKK01000314.1:0-9237 GCA_002434595.1 Alphaproteobacteria bacterium UBA6544
GCTCTGATATTGTTTAGAGGGCATTTTAATCGCCCACCTTCTCTACACAGCGTCAATACAGAAAACCTCTCTAAAGTAGTGCTCAATATATTGAAATAGAATGAGAACTTCGGACTTTAGCACCTGCGCTTGCTCTATTTCTTTTGCTGTCATTGTGAACATCACCTCTTTGGATCCGGTTTCCTTTCCTTTCAAATATTCGCGCCTCGTGAAACGGCGCATATTTCCCTAAATTACGATACTTTTGCAGGATAATGCGCTAAACCGCCAAATGCCTTACATAGAGGCTTTGCGTTTATTATTCGAGAAGCTAATTAATCTTCTACCAATGCAGATTCATTTTTCGAGGAAGTTGCGATGTCGGGGATTAAAGGACGAATACGCAATCAGGATGATCTCGAGAAATATGTGCCACCAGGTCATCATGGGACGGTCAATGTCCGATTGATCGAAAAGGAATTTTGCGGTGCCTTTGAAATGGCCCATGGAACTCTTGAGCCCGGCGGCATTGCGGATGCGCACGACCACGAGATCGAGCATCAGGTCATCTATGTTCTGGACGGCGTGTGCGACGTTGCAATGGGCGATGATCCGATCGTCGAATGCGGCGCCGGATCGATTATCGAAATACCGCCAAAAGTAATGCATGAAGTCACAGCTAAGGGCGAGACGCCATTGAAGGTTTTGGTAATTTACAGCCCACCGTTGCCACCGCGCGACGACGCGCCGGTCGACTGACAAACCTCTCCAATGCAGCAACCGAAGAAACGGATAGAGTATGAGTGAGACAGCAGCGAATGGCAGCGCGCTCGCCGGTGTGAAGGTCATTGACCTGACCCGCGTTCTCAGCGGCCCCTATGCAACCCAGATTCTTGCGGATCACGGTGCGGAAGTCATCAAAGTCGAGCCACCGCTCGGTGATGAAGTCCGTGACTGGGGGCCGCCGTTTCATGAGGACGATGCGTCTTACTTTATCGGCCTCAATCGTAACAAGCGTTCGATCGGAATAGATCTTCGTGAAGACGCGGGGCGCGAAATTTTGCTGCGCCTCCTTGAGAATGCGGACATCGTTTTCGAGAACTTCAAAACGGGGCAAATGGAGAAATTCGGGCTCGGTTACGAAGATGATCTGAAAGAGCGGTTTCCCAAGCTGATCTATTGCCGTATCAGCGGCTACGGCGCTGATGGACCACTCGGTGGATTTCCCGGCTATGACGCCGTTGTGCAGTCAGCTGCCGGCTGGTTCAGCGTCAATGGGACGACGGATAGTGGCCCGACACGGGTTGGCATACCGATGGTGGATATGGGAACTGGCCTTTATTCTACAATCGCGATGCTGATGGCTCTGCACGAGCGCGAGCGCTCGGGCCGTGGACAATTTATCGATATGACATTGTACGACTGTGCCGTATCGCTCCTACATCCCTATCTCGCGAACTATCTGTTGTCCGATAAGGTGCCGCAGATCACGGGCAATCAGCATCCAAATATCGCACCCTATGATAAATATCCGACAAAATCCGGTGACATTTATATCGCTTGCGGGAACAATCGACAGTTCCGTGCGTTGTGCCAGGTGCTGGGACGGGAAGAGCTCGCCGATGATCCGCGGTTCAAGGATAACGGCGACCGTTCGCAGAACCGCGACGATCTGACCGATGTGTTACGCCAAGCGATGGTCAATGAGGATGGCGAAGATTTATGTGCACGCCTTCTTGCCAAAAACGTCCCAGCAGGAGCGGTCAACGACATCGCTCAGGTTATGTCGCACCCTCATACGGAGCATCGAGCGATGGATGCTCGCCTCGACTGGTATCGTGGTGCAGGGACGCCAATTAAGTTTTCCCGCACGCCGGGGTCGTTGAAGACCCTTCCGCCCAAGTTTGGCGAGCACAGTCGTGAGGTCCTCGCGGCGCATGATTTCAGCGAAGACGAAATCAAGTCGTTGATGGAGGACGGTACCGTAGTCGAGGAACGTCAGCGGTGATTTTGCTGGCAATCAGCTAAATGAATGCCGTTTCAAGGCCGTGGTGAGGGCATCAAAGGCGCTGTCCCAGTTGCCGGGCTCGGATTGGCGGAAGAGCCGCATTGTCGGGTACCAAGGTGTTTCCTGGCCAGTTAAGCCCCAGCGCCAGTCCGGCGCATAAGGCAGGAGTGTCCAAACGGATTTGCCGAGAGCGCCCGCCAGATGCGCAACACTCGTATCCACACTAATTATGAGATCGCAGGCCATGATGATTGTCGCCAACTCGCCGAAATCGGCGGCGCCAGCGCCTGGATTTTCGATCGGTGCGTCATGTGCGCCGTATTGAAGGCCAATAATCTGTATCTCATGCGTCTCGAGGCGATCCAGGAGTGCGGTGGGCGCTACTGAACGTTTATGATCGTTGGGATTAGTCTCGCTACCCTGCCAGCAAATTCCGATGATCGGAAAATCACCGCTTGCATGGTGGGGAACCGGATGGTGATTGGTGATGAGATATGATGAGGGGTTTTCAATGTCTTGTAATGAAATGCTTAAATAATGCGTTAAGCTTAGGATTGGGATTTGGAAATCTGCGGCTGGCAAGTTGACAATCTGATCACGGATTAACATCGCGTCGACCGACGGAAACTCAGTGAACAGCGGTGCTAGAGCTTCGGGCACCAGGAAGATAACCTTCCCGCCCATGGCTTTCAGGCGTGGCAAGAAGCGGGCGAACTGAATGGTGTCGCCATACCCCTGTTCTGCCCAAACGATGATAGTTTTCCCGGCGAGGTCGTCTCCTTTCCAGGCTGGAATAGCTGGAATATTTGGATGCGGTAGGATACCCCGCGACGGACGGGCTTCGAAATCCTCCCAAGCGCCGGGAAGGTCGCCAAGCAGGAGTCGAAGCATGGCTCGATTGAGCTTCGCCGGTGCGTAGTCGGGCGCAACGCCAATTGCCCGATCGAGGGTTCTCCAAGCTTCTTCCGGTTGTCCGTCGGCTGTCTCTGCGGTGCTCAGGTTCAAGAGCAACTCAGGACTTTCGGGCGCGAGCGCGAGGGTATCGCGCGCAATCGCGACGGCTTCCGTCGTCCTGTCCGTCTGCTGTAGCATGGCGCAAAGGTTGAGTCGCGCATCGAAACTGTCCGGCGAATACGTCACTGCCTCTTCAAGCGCCTCTACCGCGTCTTCGCGTTTACCATCGTGGTAGAGCAGATTTGCAAGATTGATACGAGCCGGGAGGAGGGACGGCGCATGCGCAATTGCCTTTCGTAGCGAAGCAATGGCAGCGTTTGGTCTTCCCCGCCGCATTTCCAACATCGATCGACCATAGTGAACGGGGCCGCTATCCGGTGCGAGCCTCTCGGCGTCGGCATATGCGTCTGCGGCCTCTTCGGTCCGACCCGTCTCCAATAGGAGGTTGGCAAGGTTAAGGTGCGGGTCAACAAAATTTTCCGCCAGTTTGATCGCCTTAAGGTAACAAGATTCTGCAGAAGACGCATCACCTGCCGTGGCGAGTGCAAGGCCTAAATTCGCATGAATCCTTGCATCGTCGGGAAGGTCGATTGCCGCCATCTGCAGTAACTCGACAGCGGCAGAGGCATGACCGGTATGAAGCGCAATCAATCCTAGGCCTTGCGATGCCTTCGGTTGGCCGGGAACCGCATTCAGGATGTCGCGATACAGCGCTTCCGCATCGTGTAAGGCACCCTGTGAGAGTAGGCGTTCCGCTTGTTCGAGCGTGGTGTTGAGTTGGGCTTGTTCCACGATACGGTATTCCGTCGTCTCGATCCGTAAATGGGGATCATCTTCCGGGAAAGAGTGGCGTTATTTGACCTCGCGCAACAGAAACGCCGGGACGTGATCGCCAAGGCCGGCAGGTGTCGTTGAATTATCGTCTTCCGGTACAGTCTGCGGCGTCTCACGGCGTTTTCGGCGCGGCTTACGTTCTTTGTGCTCGCTGGCTTTATCGTCACTTGTCGCGGTATTTTCGCTTGAAGGGCCGTTGCGGCGGCGTGCACCACGGCCGCGTCGCCGTGAGCCGCCGTCTTCTTCCTCATCGAAGTCGACTTTGGCGATGTCGTCCAACTCCAATCGCGGTATTTCCACGCCGGTCAGCTTTACGATCGTGTCGAGGTAGCGTTTTTCATCGGGCGCTGCGAGCGTAATGGCACGCCCCGAACGACCGGCGCGTCCCGTGCGGCCGATACGGTGCACATAATCGTCTGCGTTGATGGGGACGTCGAAATTGAACACATGGCTCATTGCTTCGATGTCGAGACCCCGTGCTGCAACATCGGAGCAGACCAGCAGCCTTATCTCGCCCTTTTTGAAAGCTTCGAGCGTATCGGTCCGTTGAAATTGGTCCATATCGCCATGTAGGGCACCGGCTTCGAAACCATGGCGCTTCAAAGAGCCTTGTACGATACTCACGTCGCGTTTGCGATTACAGAAGATCAATGCATTCCGGACGTCTTCATTTCGCAAAAGAGTGCGCAATGTTTGTCGCTTTTCCTTATGGCCTACAACGACCAGCGATTGGGCGACTGTTTCGGCTGTACTCGCCGGAGGCGCCACTGTGATCTCTTTCGGGTTCATCAGGAACTGGTTGGCCAGCCGGCGGATCTCCGGCGGCATTGTGGCAGAAAACATCAGCGTCTGGCGAATTTTCGGCATCAGCGAAACGATACGCTCGACATCCGGCACAAAGCCCATGTCGAGCATTCGGTCCGCCTCGTCAATGACCAGAAGTTTGACATCCGAAAGCAAAACGCGGCCACGCTCGAAATGATCAAGAAGGCGACCGGGGGTCGCAATCAGAACGTCGACGCCGCGATCCAGCAATCGGTCCTGATCTTCAAAAGAGACCCCGCCGATCAGCAGCGCCTTGCTGAGGCTTTGATACTTGCCGTAGATGTCGAATTGTTCAGCTACCTGCGCGGCGAGTTCGCGCGTCGGTTCCAAGATCAGAGATCGAGGCATGCGCGCTCTGGCGCGTCCCTGTGCTAGGATATCGATCATTGGAAGCGTGAAAGATGCCGTCTTGCCGGTACCCGTTTGCGCGCCGCCCATGATATCCCGGTTCATAAGAACGTAGGGAATGGCCTGCGCCTGGATCGGAGTCGGTGTTTCGTACCCTGCCTCACTCACGGCGCGCAGGATTTCGTCGCTCAATCCGAGGTCTTTGAAGCTGGTTTCGTCCATGAAATGGGCTCTTGGGCCCTCGATTGTTTTTGCTAGCAGCTGTCTGCGGAAGAATTGGATCGCAGATTCACCACCGAACGAAAGCTCCGCGGCGACGATCGGGTGTTTGCTTAACAAGCGGTGCATTGCCTGTCCAGTCCGAAGGTAGGACTATTAGGAGCACGTTCTTTGCTGTGGTAAGGAGAATTCGTGGAACAATCTCATTTGATACTCGTGCCCGGGCTGCTTTGCGACGAGGCATTGTGGGGTCCCCAATTGCGCTTTTTGAACGACATCTCACGGATGACGGCTGGCGAGACCCGCCTCGACGACAGTTTACCCGATATGGCGGCCCGTATATTGGCGTCTGCGCCTGACCGGTTCTCGCTGGCCGGGCTATCGATGGGGGGATATGTGTGCATGGAGATAATGGCACAGGCGCCCGAGAGGGTCGAGAAGCTCGCGCTGTTCGACACCTCAGCCAGAGCGGATACGTCGGATCAGACCAGACGACGCAAGGCTCTCATTGAATTGACATCAATCGGCAAATTTAAAGGGGTGACCCCGCGTTTGCTTCCGCTCCTCATCCATTCCGATCGTCAGTCTGACGAAACCTTGACGCAAAGCATCATCGATATGGCTGGCCGGATCGGGCAGGAGGGGTTTTTGCGTCAGCAGACGGCGATTATGAACCGACCGGATCGGCGCGATGAAATGACATCTTACGAAATTCCGACAATGATCGTTTGCGGCCGCCAAGACGCGCTGACACCGGTCGACCTCCATGAGGAAATGGCGGACCTAGTTCCGGGGGCGCGGCTTTGCATCATCGAAGAATGTGGCCATCTCTCGACCCTTGAGAGGCCATATGCCGCAACCGCGCTCATGCGAGACTGGCTTCTCCATAATTGATGGCCTAAGTAACTGAGCTCATGCCAAATTGTTACGCCGCACTCGATGATATTCTGTCGCTCGCCCGCCTAGACCCCCTATCCCGGGATCAGGTGCAAATCTCCGGAACGGATCCGGTCCTGCCCACCAACCTCTTTATCGGGACGGCTGGCGCCGCCGTGGTGTCAGCCACCGGCCTTGCGGTTGCGAATCTCTGGGAGTTGCGGACCGGCCGCAAACAGACGGTTTCGACAGACGTTCGTCGCTCGGGCATGGCCATGCGAAGCGACCGCTTTATTCACCGGGATGGTGAAAAGATTGGTGGCTGGGATCCTGTTTCAGGCATTTATAAGGCGAAGGATGGCCGTTGGCTCCAACTCCATTGTAACTACCCGCATCATAGGGCGAGGACTATGGAACTCATCGGCGCCGAGGAAACCCGAAAATCTTTTACCGCGAAGGTTGCAGAATGGGACGCATTTGAGTTGGAAAACGCGATAACCGAGGCCGCGTCGATCTGTGGCGTGGTGCGAAGCCCCGAAGAATGGGCCGCGCATCCGCAATCCGCCGCCGTCGATGAGCTACCGCTATTCGAAATCATCAAGATCGGCGAAGCCGATCCGGAGCCCTTGCCGGAGGGCGATCGACCACTTTCAGGTATCCGTGCCGTGGATGTCACACGGGTTATCGCGGGACCGATTTGCGGTAGAACCTTGGCAGAGCACGGTGCGGACGTCCTGCGTATCAGCCGTCCCGGATTTCCCTGCGCCGATGCGCTCGTCATTGATACAGGATTCGGAAAGCTAGCGGCGGAACTCGATATCGGGTCTGCCGGCGGAAAGGATACGTTGCGGGATCTCGTCAAATCGGCTGATGTCTTCTCGCAGGGATACCGTCCGGGAACAATTGCCGCCAAAGGGTTCGCGCCGGAAGCTCTCGTGGAACTGCGTCCCGGCATTGTTTGTGTATCCCTGTGCGCGTTCAGCCATGCCGGACCGTGGAGTCACAAACGCGGGTTCGACAGTATCGTTCAATGTTGCAGTGGCCTCGTTCACGAACAAAGTGAGGGGCATGACGGTCCGCCTATACATCTGCCGGCGCAGTGCTTGGACTATGTGACCGGTTACCTCGGCGCGTTTGGGGCAATGGAAGCGTTGCGTCGCCGTGCGACAGAGGGGGGCAGCTGGCTGGTCAGGGTATCATTGGTGCAGACAGCGCACTGGTTGAAACGCCTCGGTCGGTTTGGCATATCAGAAGACGCGAGGGGGATCCCGGATCCCGCGCTCACGGACGTCATGGACCTGACCATGGAAACCGAGTCGTCCTTTGGGACAATTCGCCACCTGGCGCCGGCCATTACGATGTCGGAAACACCTTCACGCTGGGTCCGACCGCCGGTTCCGTTGACGACGAATGCTCCGGCTTGGCCGGCCTGACACCAAGATAACGAAAGCCTATTTTTCAGGTGCTGCCTGAGGCGCCACCGGTTTCTTTTGAGCGCGTTATGGCAGCGTAGCGATTACGCTTAGGGCGTATGCCGTTTAGAATGTTAAAGGCGGCTTGCAGGACTTGCTGACGTGGCATCCCGACTTTGATCTGGGGATCGTAATAAACTTTGGACATCAATCCACCGGCGGACGTCATGAATTTACTCGAACCAATCTCGTTGTAACTGTTGATTTGCCGGACCTTCGATCATTTTACGGTACCGTTTTCGGTGATTAAACTTAAGATCTTCGTCGGTTCCTCGACGATGCACGTCCGCAGAATCTTAACATCAGATTACGGACGGCCGTATTTCGCCGGGATGATGATATAGGCCGCCGTGAATTCCGGACCTTTCCTGAAGACTTTTGCAATACAGCTGGCTTTCCCGGGCCACAACGTATTGAACATGGCGGCTTTCTTTGGCAATTTCTTGTCGGGGAGGGGAGGCGCTTCCCTAGATTATTGAGCAGCTGATACAGAAGGAGAACATTGACGCCCGTCTTCGGATAGAATCCTCTAGCGAGCATGTATTTCCGTTTAATTCTGCTGGGAAAGACGAGGCTCATCGGGTGGTTGGTAATCGCGATCAGATCGTCGATGTAGTTCTACAGCATGCTCTCAAATGCTGGCGGTGGTTTGTCCTGGATGCCAACGCGAAGCGGCTGGAGCAATATCCGAGCATTTTCCTTTTGTATGCCCCGATATTTGTCGACGAACGCGATCCGAATTTCTTAGTTCGACAGCTGTTTGGTGACCGGGAACCATTCTTCCACTGCGTGTGCCGCGAGCTACAGGACGCTGATCGTGAAGGCAATGAGTAGGCTGCTTGCAAAAATATATCAGAGTTTAACCGTTTCGGACTTTGCGGTCGACTTTCGGAATTAAAGGTCCCAAAATGGGAAGCGACGTGTCTAAACGTCTATTTCTTCGACGAACTCTGCGTTTTTCTGTATGTATTCGAACCTGCGTTCGGCTTTTCGCCCCATCAAGGACTCTACAAGACGCGCTGTCTCCTTCGCCTGCTTGGCGCCTTCCGCATCTGACTTCTCTGTAATCGATACCTGCAGGAGTGTCCGTGTTTCGCGATTCATGGTCGTCTCCCGCAGCTGAGCGGGAGGCATCTCACCAAGTCCCTTGAAACGGCTGACTTCGATCTTCGTCTTACCAGAAAACACGCTGGTCATAAGCTCTTCGCGATGCGCGTCGTCACGCGCGTAGGCGACGGTTCCGCCATGGCTCAGTCGATAGAGCGGCGGTAGAGCGAGAAATAGGTTTCCGCCTTTAATCAGGCCCGGAATCTCGCGGAAGAAGAAGGTCATGAGTAGCGAAGCGATGTGGGCGCCGTCGACATCTGCATCGGTCATGATGATGATTCGCTCATAGCGTAGCTTGTTGGCGTCGAAATCGCCGCCAGTTTCGCAGCCGAGGGCCTGCATCAAGTCGGTAAGTTCCTGGTTTGCCGCCAGTTTGTCCGCCGACGCGCTCGCGACATTGAGAATTTTGCCACGCAGGGGAAGAATCGCCTGTGTGGCGCGGTCCCGCGCCTGTTTGGCGGAGCCGCCGGCCGAATCTCCCTCGACGATGAACAATTCCGTACCCTCCGCCGATTTTCTGGCGCAATCGGTGAGTTTGCCGGGCAAACGGAGTTTGCGGGTCGGTGATTTGCGCGCAAGGTCGCGCGACGCGCGCTTGCGCTTTCGTTCGTCGGC
>DJKK01000314.1:9555-14275 GCA_002434595.1 Alphaproteobacteria bacterium UBA6544
TGCGTTTGCGTTCGTCGGCGCGTTCCAGCACCCGTTCCAGCAGATCATTTGCGCTCGATGGGTTTCCCGTGAGCCAGTGTTCGAAGTGATCTTTGACCGAACTTTCAACGAGACGCCCGGCATCTGGTGAGTTGAGACGTTCTTTCGTCTGCCCCTGGAACTGTGGATCGTTAATGAAGACCGAAAGCATGACGCTGGCGCCGCCGAGTGTATCATCTGCCGTAATTTGGCTGGCTTTCTTATTTCCGGCCAATTCTGCGTATGCCTTCAGACCGCGGCTTGCCGCCGAGCGCAATGCGGTTTCATGACTGCCGCCCTGCGGTGTTGGAACCGTGTTACAATAGGAATTAACGAAGCCACCCTCATCTTCGGGCCAATGGATTGCCCACTCGACTTTACCGATACCGTCTTCCGCCGTTACGCGTCCGGAAAAGGGCGTTGGTGTAATCGTGGCCCGCGCACCAATAGCCTCACTGAGATAATCGGCTAATCCACCCGGGAAGTGCAGAACAGCGCCTTCGGGGGTGTCGTCATTACCCGCTGCGACGAAACGTGGCTCACACGTCCAACGAATTTCGACGCCGCGGTATAGATAGGCCTTCGAGCGAGCCATCCGGAACAGCGTTGCGGCCTTGAATCGGTTATTCTCCCCGAAGACATCAGGATCGGGATGAAATCGGATGGTTGTGCCTCGTCGGTTGTGGACGGGCTCACCCTTGCTCAGCTTGCCCTTGGGTTTGCCCCGGGCGTACTTCTGGCGATAAAGGAGCTTATCGCGGGCCACCTCAATTTCGAGTTCGTCCGACAACGCGTTGACGACCGAGAGACCAACTCCATGCAGTCCGCCGGAGGTTACGTAGACTTTGTCTGAAAACTTCCCTCCGGAATGCAGCGTGGTAAGAATTACTTCGAGTGCGGACTTGTCCTTAAACTTTGGATGTGAGTCCACGGGAATGCCGCGGCCGTTGTCCCGAATGGTAACAACGTTGTCGCCGGAAAGTTCAAGTTCGATCCGACTAGCATGGCCCGCGACTGCCTCGTCCATGGCATTGTCGAGAACTTCCGCAGCGAGATGGTGAAGAGCACGTTCATCCGTGCCCCCAATATACATGCCTGGACGCCGGCGGACTGGCTCGAGTCCCTCTAGTACCTCAATGTCTTTGGCTGAATAGGCCGCGGAGCGATTCGATTTTTCTGCGTTTTTGAATAGGTCCGACATAAAGTGATTATATGAAGCCGGGTGGATGTTCGGCAAGGCTTATGCGGTAGATATGGCGGCTTTAGACCACAAAATATAGTGTTTTCAAGACGTTTTTCTGAAACATAAGCGGGCTTGAGGTTGCTTGGTAATTCAGCTGTAATTAGGCGAATTTGAGCGAAATGGTTAAGTATATCGTACGATACAATTGGGGGAAACTTGGTAGAATTGGCGCAGTAACTATGCGAGATCGTCAAGGGTTTTTTGTTCGCGTGAGGTGGGCTGGGTGCTGAAAAGGTCACGAAGAAGCAGTTTGATGAAGCGGACTTCAATGCCGGCAACAAACAGCGTTTCATGTTTATCGTGGAACAGGGCCTAATTGAAATCTCCCGCGACGGCCAAATTTTGAAATCCATTAGTACCCGCGGAATCGTCGGTGCAATGGCATTGGTCGAAAATGAGGAGACATGAAGCGCTGATGCTATCGCGTCGAGCATTACAACGCTCGTGCCGATCAACCGCCGGAGGTTCCGCGAACTCGTACAAAGAGATTCCGATTTCGCGTTAGAGGTAATGAAGGTTCAGGCGCGCCGTCTAAGGGAAATGAATGAGCGGTTAGGCTTGAATTAGCAAGGTATTCAAGCCGCTTTGGCGTGAATGATACTACCCAGAAGACGCTCATCCGAAAGATAGGTGGGGAAATCTTCCCAATAACCTTCCTGTTCGCCAACCTGTCCTCGTGAGAAACGGCCGGACTCGTCGATTTCGACGATAACATGGCGCATGTGGAAGGTTTCTCCGTACCGGCGGCACATAAACCAAATGCCAAGGCCCTGAAACGCAAATGAAATAGGGATGGCCAAGTCACAATCCGGCTGTTCCGGATCAGCCAGTACGAATTCAAGCGGGCCACCCTTGAGTGTCGCATCCGCGTAGCGGACGAACGCATTAACATCGGCGGCATCTGCGAGGCGGCGGACCTCTCGCAATATCATTTCTTCCATAAGGTCGCATGTTTCAAGTCGATATGAATTCATTTTTTTATCTTTCAAGGATAAATTTTCAACACACTAGGTAATACTTGGCTTTATTTCAACAAATATTTCGATTCCTGAAGTAAATATCTTTTCTGACTTTTTTGGACATCCCGCACGGAAGAAAATTGATTGAAGGGGGGCTGCGACGCTAAGCTTGAGTGCGTCGGAGTTGGTGGTGCGGGGATTGCATCGGAATCGAGGTCTGCGAGGGGCAACGGCAGATAGTGAGGCAGAAGATGGCGGAAGAACTTCCGAATCTGGGCGGCGTGCGGAGTACTGTCCGGCGGGCGGCTGCATTGGCGGCGGTCTTTGTCCTGGTATCCACCACAGGCACACATAGTGCGATTGAGATCGGTGTCGCGGATATCGTTGTCGGCAATGTCTATGGACGAAATCTCTCCAAACGGATGAATGCCGGCGAAAAGTTGATTTACAACCAGAAGGTTCGCACAGGCCGTAACAGCAGCACGACGTTGGAATTCAAAGATCAGACCCGAATGACAATGGGCGAACGGGCAGAAATTCTGCTGGATGACCTCGTCTACGATCAAAATTCGACGAACCTTAGCGGTATCGTCCAGTTAACCCGGGGCGTCATGCGCTTCGCTTCCTCAAAGACCGCTCAGATAGACCTGCAGGTTCGGACGCCGGCGGCGGTGATTGGCATCCGCGGGACCGTATTCGACATTCTTGCGAATCCGCGCAAAACGGAAGTCTCTGTCATCGTTGGACGCATTCAAGTTAGCTCGCAATTCGGCACTCAGGAGATCGGGCCTGGCCAAACATTTGCGGTTGAATCGACGTCGGGGGCAGAATTCGCGCCCGAACAATCGCCGGAGTTTGCTGCAGCGGTTGGGAAGATGCTGAGCATGATCAGCCAAGAGCACACCATGCCCAAAGACAAGACGGAGGAAATTCAGAAGGCGCAAGAGCAACAATCAGGACAGAAGAGCCATCCGAAGCAGATACAACAGATTACGTCGAAGACGACCGGCACTCAGCCTGAGGCGTTCTTTAATGCGATCCGCGGCAAAGATCTCGAAAACCTGATTTACATCGATCTCAAATACGGGCGTGTCGTCATCGAATTGTTGCCGGGTGTTGCGCCAGTCCATGCCGCTAGAATGAAAGAATTGACGCGTGAGGGGTTCTATAACGGGCTGACGTTTCATCGCGTTCAGAAAGGATTTGTTGCGGAGACAGGCGATCCAACCGGAAAAGGTACCGGCGGGTCTGGCAAATTATTGAAGGCCGAGTTGTCGAAGGAGGCGTTCGTTCGAGGCGTCGTCGGGATGAAGCACAAACTGCGCGAGCTCGATAGTGCGGACAGTCAGTTTTTCATTGTCACCGGCCCTGCGTCGCATCTCGATGGTAAATATACGATCTGGGGGCGTGTGATTTATGGGATGGAGTTTGTAGATCGGCTGAAACCCGGCGCACCCCCGGTGGAGCCGGATAAAATCAAGAAAATGCGGGTCGCGGCTGACGTCAAGGAATCTTGAAGCGCTCCTGCTTGTTAGGCGTTTTGGATGCGTTAAGCGGCCGCCGACGATGTGAAATCGGGGAACGGGATGCGGAACAGAGTGTTTCTGCGCTGGTTGTGATAGCGGTCGCCGGCGGCAAGGAGCCAGCTGGTGATGCGGATGTCATTAAGGTCGAAGGACATCACATAAGTGCCCGGGCCTAAACGTTTTATGTTATGGTCAAACACGCGAATACGGGCCGGGACCATTATGCAAATAAATGGGATGTCGTGGCACCTGACGGTACAGCTCAAGGTACGTGGACGCTGTACCATCCGCATGTGAGAGAACCCCTTTTCGCTCTCCGTCTCCGATGTGCGCATTCCCAATGGTATCGGCACGGTGCCACAATGTTTCTTAGTACGGCGTCCAGGAATAACCGGTGATGCTGGGCCGTTGACTGACTGCTTGTGAAGATAGCCAAAAGGCCGCTTCTCTCGAAGCGGCCTTTTTCTTGTTAGTTTATCGTATGTTTTAAGCAACTAGACGCTGTAGTACATCGCGAACTCGACTGGATGCGGTGAGGTCTCGAAACGCTCGACTTCCTCCATCCTGAGATCAATATAACCGTCGATCTGCGTGTCGGTGAAGACATCGCCGCGCTTGAGAAAATCGCGGTCGGCGTCGAGAGATTCCATAGCCTGGCGCAGCGAGCCGCAGACTGTTGGTACGCCTTCGAGTTCTTCCGGCGGCAGGTCGTAGAGGTCCTTATCCATCGGGTCACCCGGATCAATGCGGTTCTCAATACCGTCAAGGCCGGCCATTAGCATCGCCGAGAATGCGAGATAAGGATTGGCCGAAGGATCGGGGAACCGAACTTCAACGCGCTTACCGTTCGGGCTTGTCGCGAACGGAATACGGCAGGATGCCGAACGGTTACGTGCAGAATATGCCAGCAGGACAGGTGCCTCGAATCCCGGTACCAAACGCTTGTAGCTGTTGGTCGTAGGGTTGGTGAAGGC